>JAATFS010000331.1 GCA_015655035.1 Lysobacterales bacterium
ACCGACGCACGCAGCTTGTTGTCCGGATCGTTGTAGGCGCGGCGCACGCCCTCGTTGACCATGTCCTCCACGCCCATCGTGGCATCGTCCCAACGCACGTTCATGCCGATCTCGAGGAACACGGTAACGATGCCGGTGTCCTGGCAGATCGGGCGATGGCCCTCGGCGCACATGCGCGAGTTGATCAGTATCTGCGCGATGGCGTCCTTGGCCGCCGGCGATTCTTCGCGCTCATAGGCAGCCGACAGATTCTTGATGTAGTCGACCGGATGGTAGTAGCTGATGTACTGCAGCGCGTCGGCGACGCTCTGGATGAGGTCTTCCTGCTTGATCGATGTCACGGCTGGCTCTGCGGCTGGCGGGAAACCCGGCCATTTTAGGCTCAAAGCGCGCCTTCTGCGCGCCGCCGCGCCAATAACGCGCAGTGGTGCGAACGCACCGGTTGACGTACACCTGTCCGCAGCCTGCAGAATCACCCAATGACGCCTCCTGCCCCACCCGCCGCTTCCCCGCGCCCCAGCCTGCGCGAACGCTTCAACGCCATGCGCAACATCCCGCCTTTTCTGCGCGAGATATGGCGGACCAGCCACGGCCTGACCCTGACCAGCCTCGGCTTGCGCCTGCTCCGTGCGCTGATGCCGGTGGCCACGCTGTACCTCGGCAAGTTGATCATCGACGAGGCGATCCGCTTGGCAGGACTGGGGCTGGAGCTGCATTCCCTGAGCCAGGCACTGGCCAGCGGCCAACTCAATCGGCTACTGGAGTTGCTGGCGCTGGAACTGTCGCTGGCAGTGGGCTCGGACCTGCTAGGCCGCATGGTCAGCTACGCCGACGCGCTGTTGTCGGAACTGTTCACCAATGCCACCAGCGTTCGGCTGATGGAGCATGCCGCGCAACTGGATCTGGAGGATTTCGAGGATCCGGAGCTGCAGGACAAGCTGGACCGCGCCCGCCGCCAGACCATGGGCCGGATGAACCTGATGAGCCAGCTATTCGGGCAGGTGCAGGACACCATCACCGTCATCAGCTTCGCGGTCGGCCTGCTGGTCTATGCGCCATGGCTGATGCTGTTGCTGGCGGTAGCCCTGGTGCCTGCCTTCATCGGCGAGTCGCACTTCAACACGCTGGGATATTCGCTCAACTTTCAATGGACGCCGGAACGCCGGCAACTGGACTACCTGCGCCAGGTCGGGGCCAGCGTGGAGACCGCGAAGGAGGTGAAGATATTCAACCTCCATCGCTTCCTGATCGAGCGCTACCGCGTCCTGGCCGACAAGTTCTATCTGGCCACCCGTGCGCTGGCGCGCCGGCGCGCGATCTGGGGCACGCTGCTGGCGGCACTGGGCACGCTGGGGTACTACGTGGCCTATGGCTATATCGCCTGGCGCACCGTGCGCGGCGATTTCAGCATCGGCGACCTCACCTTTCTGGCCGGCAGCTTCCTGCGCCTGCGCCAGTTGCTGGAGGGGCTGTTGATCGGTTTCTCGCAAGTGGCCGGCCAGGCGCTCTACCTCGATGATCTGTTCTCCTTCTTCCAGATCGTGCCGGAAATCCAGTCGCGCCCCGGCGCGATCGCGGTACCGCAACCGATCCGCGAGGGCTTCGTCTTCGAGAACGTCGGCTTCCGCTATCCGGAAGCCGAGCATTGGGCGGTGCGCCACCTGGACTTCGAACTGCACGCCGGTGAAGTGCTGGCACTGGTGGGTGAGAACGGCGCGGGCAAGACCACCCTGGTCAAGCTGCTGGCGCGGCTGTACGACCCCGACGAGGGCCGCATCCTGCTGGATGGCCGCGACCTGCGGGATTACGACCTGGACGATCTGCGCGCCAACCTGGGCGTGATCTTCCAGGACTTCGTGCGCTACCACCTCAGTGCCGGCGAGAACATCGGCGTGGGCCGGGTGGAATCGATGCACGACGCGCCGCGCATCGCCGAAGCGGCGCGGCGTGCGCTCGCCGACGAACTCATCGCCGGGCTGCCGCAGGGGTACGACCAGCTGATCGGGCGCCGCTTCAAGACCGGCGTGGACCTGTCCGGTGGCCAATGGCAGAAGATCGCCATCGCCCGCGCCTACCTGCGCGACGCCCAGTTGATGATCCTGGACGAACCTACTGCCGCGCTCGACGCGCGTGCTGAGTTCGAAGTGTTCCAGCGCTTCAAGGAGCTGTCGGACCAGCGCACCGCGGTGCTGATCTCGCACCGTTTCTCCAGCGTACGCATGGCCGACCGCATCCTGGTGCTGGCCGACGGCCAGATCGAGGCCAGCGGTACCCATGCGCAATTGATGGCTGAAGGCGGCCGCTATGCCGAGCTGTTCGAGTTGCAGGCCGCAGGGTACCGATGACATGTACGGCGGTGCCGGCGCCACTTTCGCGACGCCACCGCGCTGTACCCGGCCGGAAGATGCGGCGCGCCACAACCCTTAAATGAGATCCGCTCTCATTTGAAGGCGCTTGGGTGTAGAATGCGTCCATTCCTTCCCCATAACGACCAACGGCATGTCTTCCGCTTTTGGCGCCGAAACGGTGCTCGAAGTCCGTCACTGGACGGACGCCTATTTCAGCTTCACCACGACCCGCGACAGCGGCTTCCGCTTCGAGAACGGCCAGTTCGTGATGATCGGCCTGGAAACCGACACGCGGCCGCTGTTGCGCGCGTACTCGATCGCCAGCGCCAATTGGGAGGAACAGTTGGAGTTCTTCAGCATCAAGGTTCCCAACGGCCCGCTGACCTCGCGATTGCAGCACATCCAGCCCGGTGACAAGGTGCTGGTCGGCAAGAAGCCCACCGGCACCCTGCTGATCAGCGATCTGCATCCGGGGCGGAACCTGTACCTGCTCGGCACCGGCACCGGCCTGGCGCCGTGGCTGTCGGTGATCAAGGACCCGGAAACCTACGAGCGCTTCGACAAGGTGATCCTTACCCACGGCGTGCGCTTCGTGCAGGACCTGGCCTATCGCGATTACTTCGAGAAAGAGCTGCCGCAGCACGAATTCCTCGGCGACCTCATCGGCGACAAACTGCTGTACTACCCGGCGGTGACCCGCGAGGAGTTCCCGAACCGTGGCCGCCTCACCGAATTGATGGAAAACGGGCAGATGCAGCAGACGCTGGGCCTGCCCGCGCTGGACCCGGCCAACGACCGCTTCATGATCTGCGGCAGCCCGCAGATGCTGGCCGACCTGCGCACGCTGCTGGACGCGCGCGGCTTCGCGGCCTCGACCCGGATCGGCACGCCCGGCCACTACGTGTTCGAGCGCGCGTTCGTAGAGAAGTAATCCGCCACTCAGGCAGGTGACGAAAGCGCGGCCACAGGCCGCGTTTTTTCGTTTCCGCCCGGCCGCGCTGGCATCGACCACCGCTAAGACGTACTCGCGCTGCAACCGCACTATGCGCGCCTGGCAGGCTTGCGCGTGGGCGTGGTGGCGCCGTGGCAAGGCGGTGATGCGGACTTCGAGGTCCGCGCCTTCATTGCCGGCGAAGCGATGCAGGAGGACCCGGTGACCGGCAGCCTCGACGCCGGCCTGGCGCAGTGGCTGATCGCCGTCGCGCTATGTCGCCGCGCAAGGCACGCTGCAGGAACGGTGCGGGCGCGTGCATGTCGAAGCGATCGGCGAGGACCTGTGGATCGGCGGCGAATGCAGCACCTGCATCAGCGGCGATGTCGTGTTCTGAGAAGCGGCGCCGGGTTCAACCCAGCGCCGCTTCCACCTCGGCGACCAGCGCCTCCGGCGTCGTGGTCGGCGCATGCCGCGAACGCACCTGGCCATCGCGGCCGACCAGGAATTTGGTGAAATTCCACTTGATCGCCTGCGAGCCTAGCAGGCCGCGCTTCTCCTGCTTCAGCCATTGCCATAGCGGGTGCGCCTCGGCACCGTTGACGTCCACCTTGCTGGCCAGCGGAAAGTCGACGTCATAGCTCAGCGAGCAGAACTCGCGGATCTGGGCCTCCTGGCCCGGTTCCTGGTGGCCGAATTGGTCGCAAGGAAAGCCGATCACCACCAGCCCGCGTTCGCGATAACGCCGCCACAGCGATTGCAATCCGGTGTACTGCGGGGTGAACCCGCAGCGCGAGGCCACGTTGACGATCAGCAACACCTGCCCCCGCTGATCTTCCAGCATGCGCTGCTCGCCATCGATTGCGACGTAACCGAAGTCGTAGGCGGTGGTCATCATGTTCTCCCGGCAATGGCGGGGATTATGCCGCAGGCATGCGCGCGGTTCGGCCGCAGACACTTCCCACGCCGCGCCCCTGCCTTTTGTCACAGGTCTCCGCCAGGTCCATGCGCTAGTCTTGAAGGTTCGCATTCTGGAGGAATTTCCTTGACCAGCCGTCTCGCACTCGCCCTCGCCGCTTCCCTGGGGATCGTTATGCCGTCCTATAGCAGCGCCGCACCGACCACTACCCAGCGCGCCACGCAAGCCAATCCGTTCTTCGCCGAAAGCCCCCTGCCGCTGCACTTCCCGCAGTTCGACAAGATCCAGGACAGCGATTTCGCGCCGGCGTTCGACGCGGGCATGACCGAGCAGTTGGAAGAAGTGCAGGCCATCGCCGACAACACCGCCAAGCCGAGCTTCGACAACACCATCGTTGCGCTGGAAAAGAGCGGCCAGGTACTGGACCGCGCCACCACCGTGTTCTTCAACCTGGTCGGCACCGATACCAACGATGCGCGAAAGAAGCTGCAAGCCGACTATTCCGGGAAGTTCGCCGCGCATCGCGATGCGATCTCGCTCAACGGCAAGTTGTTCGCGCGTATCCAGGCGCTGTACGACCAGCGCACTACGCTGGGCCTGGATGCACAGGGCGTGCGCCTGGTGGAGAAGTACTACGCCGATTTCGTACGTGGCGGCGCCAAGCTCTCCGACGCCGACAAGACCACGCTGAAGTCGATGAACGCCGAGCTGGCCAATCTCGGCACTCAGTTCAGCCAGAATGTCCTGGCCGAGGTCAACGCTGCGGCCGTGGTGGTCGACGACGTCAAGCAGCTCGATGGCCTGTCCGATGAGCAGATTGCCGCCGCCCGCGAGGCCGCCAAGTCGCGCAAGCTCGATGGCAAGTACGTCATCGCCCTGCTCAACACCACCGGCCAGCCGCCGCTGACCCAGCTGAAGGACCGCGCGCTGCGCCAGCGCATCTACCAGGCCTCGGTCACGCGTGGCAGCCACGGCGGGCAGTACGACAACACCGCGCTGGTGGCGCGGATCATGCAGCTGCGCGCCGAAAAGGCCAGGTTGCTGGGCTTCCCCACCTTCGCCGCCTACTCGCTGGAAAACCAGACCGCCAAGACCCCGGAAGCGGTCAACGCGATGCTCGGCAAGTTGGCTCCGGCCGCCGTCGCCAATGCCAAGCGCGAGGCGACCGACCTGCAGGCGATGATCGACCGCGAGCAAAAGGCCGCCGGCAAGCCCAGCTTCACCCTCGAGGCCTGGGATTGGGCCTACTACACCGAGAAGGTACGCCAGGCCAAGTACGACTTCGACGAATCCCAGCTCAAGCCGTATTTCGAGTTGAAGAACGTGCTGGAAAACGGCGTGTTCTACGCCGCCAACCAGGAATACGGGCTGACCTTCAAGCAGCGTACCGACCTGCCGACCTACCGCGACGACGTGATGGTCTACGACGTGTTCGACGTCGACGGCAAGCCGCTGGCGATCTTCATCGCCGACATGTACGCGCGCGAATCCAAGCGCGGCGGCGCGTGGATGAGCTCGTACGTTTCGCAGTCCGAGCTCACCGGCGACAAGCCCGTGGTGGCCAACCACCTCAATATCCCCAAGCCGCCGGCCGGCCAGCCGACCCTGCTGACCTGGGACGAGGTGACCACCGCGTTCCACGAATTCGGGCACGCGCTGCACGGCATGTTCTCGAACGTGAAGTACCCCTACTTCTCCGGTACCAGCGTGCCGCGCGACTTCGTCGAGTTCCCCTCGCAGGTCAATGAGATGTGGGCCGACTATCCGTCGATCCTGAAGAACTACGCCAAGCACTACCAGACCGGCGCGGCGATGCCGCAGGTACTGCTGGACAAGGTGATCGCCGCCGCCAAGTTCAACCAGGGCTTCGCCACCACCGAGTACCTGGGCGCCGCCATGCTCGACCAGAGCTGGCACCAACTCGGCGCCGGCCAGGTACCGGATGCCGGCGGGGTGATGGCGTTCGAGGCACAGGCGCTGGCCAAGGATGGAATCGCCTATTCGCCGGTACCGCCGCGTTACCGCACGCCGTACTTCAGCCACATCATGGGCGGCTACGCGGCCGGCTACTACGCCTACATCTGGTCGGAAGTGCTGGATGCCAACACCCAGCAGTGGTTCAAGCAGCACGGCGGGCTGAGCCGCGCCAACGGCGACCGTTTCCGCCAGACGCTGCTGTCGCGTGGCGGCAGTGTGGATGCGATGGAGCTGTTCCAGAACTTCGCCGGCCACGCGCCGCAGATCGAGCCATTGCTCGAAAAGCGCGGCCTGACCACCGCCGGCGATGCCGCCACCAGCACGCACGAGCCTTCGACTACGAAGTGATGGCCACGGCATGATCGACGACACCGCCCGGCCTGGCCCGGGCGGTGTTCGTTCCGGCAGTCGGCAACTCCCCGCGCACGCCATCGCCGATGCGATCAGGCCGCGTTTTCCAGGCTTTCCAGCATTTTCTTGAGCAGCTTTTCCAAGCGCAACTGCTCACTTTCGCCCAAGCCGATCGTTTCCGCTTCCAGCAACGTACACACGCCTGGCAGCATGCCTTCGATCAAGGCCAGACCCGCCGGCTGCAGGGTCAGCGTGACCTTGCGACGGTCCTCGGGGCTGGACGAGCGCTGGATCAGCCCCTTGCGGCACAGATGATCGGTAAGCCGGGTGATGTTGGCCGGCTTCTCGCTGATCGCCTCGCCTACCTCGGTCGGCGTGATGGTCTGCTCCGGCGTGCCGTACAGCATCATCAGGATGTCGTACTCCGGCGGGCTGATGCCGTAGGGCTTCAGCAATACGTTGGCATTGGCGTGGATACGCTTGTGCAGGTGTTTTATCAGCCTGACCAGGATGGCAGGTTCGCGCGGGAAGGCGGGATAGCGCTCGCAGGTGAACGCTACTCGTCGCTCGGTGTTATCGAAACTACCCATGTCGGCGGTGAGGATCACATGTGGGGGGACCCCCAATCCTACCCAATTGCCGGCCGCTACCGGCAACCGGCCAGCCGATCAAGCCGCTCAGCGCGGCGCGCGGTAGCCTCCGGGCACGCCACGCGGCGACAGGACCAGCTGCCACAACTGGGAATGGCGGCTGCGGAACGTGGCCATCGAGCCGGCCAGATAGAACCGCCACATCCGCCGGAACCGCTCGTCGTAGCGCGCATCCAGCCCCTGCCAGCGCGACTCGATATTGTGCCGCCACGCCTGCAGAGTAAGGTCGTAGTCGGTACCGAAGTTGTGCCAATCCTCCATCACGAACAGCCCTTCGATGGCATGGGTGATCTGCTGCGGCGACGGCAGCATCGAGTTGGGAAAGATGTAGCGCGCGATCCACGGGTCGGTGTGGTGGCGAGTGACATTGGTGCCGATGGTGTGCAGCAGGAACAGCCCATCCGGTGCCAGCGCGCGCTGCGCCACCTCGAAATAGCGCCGATAGTTCTTGTCGCCGACATGCTCGAACATGCCGACCGAGAAGATCGCATCGAAGCGCTCGTCCAACTCGCGATAATCCTGCAAGCGGATCTCGATCGGCAACCCGGCGCACAGCGCGCGGGCGTACTCGGCCTGCTCGGACGAGATCGTCACTCCAACTCCTTCCACACCATAGCGCTCGGCGGCGAATTTGAGCGCCTCGCCCCAGCCGCAGCCGATATCGAGCACGCGCTGGCCCGGACGCAGCCTCAGCTTGCGGCAGATCAGGTCCAGCTTGGCTTCCTGCGCGGCGTCCAGGTCCAGGCTCTGGGCCCAGTAGCCGCAGCTGTAGACCAAGCGCTTGCCCAGCATCGCCGCGTACAGATCATTGCCGAGGTCGTAGTGGCGGCGCCCCACCTCGTAGCTTCGCTGTCCGGCCTGGGGATTGGTCAGCCGTGCGCGCAGCGCGTCGGCGATTTCGCCCAGACCGTGCACGCGCTCGTCCAGACGAGCGGTCATCACCTTGTACAGGAACACGTCCAGTTCGACCGCGTCCCACCACCCGTCCATGTAGCTTTCGCCCAGGCCCAGTGATCCCTGCGCCAGCACCCGCGCGTAGAAATGCGGGTCGTGCACCACGAGGTCCTGCGCCCGCCCTCCACCGATTGCGATATCCGCTTCGGCAAGCAGTGTCTCCACCCGGCGTTGCAGTCGATCATTCATCGCTCTTTCCCGCCGGCCTCAGCGCGCGAACAGCTCCGCATAGTCCGGCGCCACCCAAGGCAACAACACACTCACCGGCACATCCACGGTCTGGGTTCCGTCCGAATACGGCCCCACCTGGTACGGCGGGAACACGAACCGTACCGCGCCGATCTTGCCCGATGCATCCAGCAGTGGCTGGAACTGGGAAAAATTCTCTGCCTTGGGCGCGGTGCCCTCGGCGATCATCTTGTCGGCCGACGCGACCAGCGAGGCATGCTCCTGCGGCTCAAGCTTGTCGGCGACCGCGCGCGCTTCCGCAGCCGCATGCAGCTGGGCGCTGACATACCGCCCGATTTCGACCCAGCCCTGCGCATTGGGTACCAGGGCCTCGGAAGTGAGCAAGCGCTGCTGTTGCGGCAACCAGACGAACCGCGCCACCAGCGGCTGGCCGTGGGCGCCACCGGTGTACTGGCTGCCTTCGGCGGACACCACCACCAGCGCCGACGTATCCAGCGGCTTCTCGACGTTCAACGACAACTCGTAGGGCGCACTGGGCTTGTCGTTACCCAATCCGTCCACCGCCTGGGTCAGTTCGGCGCGTGCGGCGCCGACGTAATCGCGTACTACCTTCACCAACCCGGGATATCGCTCCAGCCCTGGCGGGAAACTGACGCCAACCACGTAGGCCGGCGTGCGCTCCATCACATCCTGCAACGGGCCATCGACGCCCGTCGCTGCCGCCGCGGTTGCCGCAGCGTCTGTCGGTGCAGCGGCCGGCTCCGTGGCCGCGGGTGCATCCGGCGCGCGCTGGCAACCCGCCAGGAGGGACAACGCCAATACTCCGCTCAGTTGCATTTGCTTGCACGCACGCACCATCGCGCCCCTTCTCCTAGAATGATTTGGGATCATCGTGTCGTTATCGGCCAGAGGGTCTCAGGCCAGCAACGCCTGCCACTCGGGATGACGCCGGAAGTATGCACCCGCATAGGTACATTCCGGTACTACTTTGTAGTCCTGCGCCCGCGCGAACGTGAGCGCTGCCTCCACCAGCGCAGCCGCAATGCCCCGGCCACCGATGACCGTAGGCACGTTGGTGTGGGTGATCGTCAGCAGGCGATCTTCCAGCCGGTAATCCAGCTGTGCGCGCTGTCCGTCCTGCTCCAGCCAGAAATAATGCTGGCCGAGGTCGTGCTCGACGTCAGGCAATCCAGTTGAACTCATGGATACATCCCTCGGGGAAGAGAGCGGAAGTCTGACGCCGCCACTGCTGCGCCGACGTGAAGAATCGCCTAGCCGAAGGTCGGATTGGCCAGCCTCTCGAGAAACACCTGCCATATCCGTGGCTCCATGATCAGCATGAACATGATGCCGAACGCGGCGCCGGCCAGGTGCGCACTGTGGTTGACGTGATCGCCGCCACGGCGATCCATCCACAGGCTGTAGCCGACGTAGAACACTGCGTAGATGATCGCTGGGGCCGGAATGAACAGCACCAGGATGATGGTCCACGGTGAGAGCAGGATGTAGGCGAACAACACCGCCGATACCGCCCCGGAGGCGCCCAGGCTCATGTAGCCAGGGTTCTTCTGGTTCTTCAGATAACTGGGCAGGATCGATACCACCAATGCCGCCAGGTAGAACAGCGGGTAGGTCAGCACGCTGCCGGTCAGCCGTGCCATCAGCTGTTCGATCTGACGCCCGAAGAAATACAGCGTGATCATGTTGAACAGCAGATGCGCAAAGTCGGCATGGATGAACCCGTAGGTCACCAACCGGTCGTACTGTTTGTTCCGTTCCACCGCCGGCGGCCACAGCACCAGGCGGTCGGCCAGCTTGCGATTGTTGAAAGCCAGCCACGACACCACGGCGGTGATGGCGATCAGGATCAGGGTAATCATCTAATGCAGGTCATCCATTCGGTGATTTAATGGACCACAAGGCCGCGCCGCGCCGGACAGGCCCCGTGATGGGGAGGCAAAGTGTATGCCGAGACGTGGCCGGCTCAGGCCAGTCGGTAGTTGTCGACCATGCGGTAGCGGCGTGCATACCCACCGAACGCCAGCGCCGCCACGAACGCGAAGGCGGCGAAGAAGAACATCAGGAACGCCGCCTCGCTGAGGCCGGTGGCGGAGATCTGCGAGGTCACCGTGTCGTTGCGCACCGCCGCGTTGGACAACAGCACCCACAGGTTGCCGACGGTGGTGGTGAGGTTCCAGAAGCTCATCACGACGCCCTTCATGGCCGGTGGCGCCTGGCTATAGGCGAACTCCAGCCCGGTTGCCGACACCAGCACCTCGCCGAAGGTCAGCAACGCGTAGGGCAGGATCTGCCAGGCGATCGAGATCGCGTCGCCGCCGTCCATTGCCACCTGCAAGGCCCCGACCACCACCCAGGCCACGCCGCTGAAGGCGATACCGGCGGTCATCCGTCGCAGCGCCGTGGGCTCGTAGCCGGCCTTGCGCAGCAGCGGGTACAGCACCAGGTTGTTGAACGGAATCAGCAGCATCACCAGCGCCGGGTTCAGCGCCTGCATCTGCGACGCGCTGAACCACTGCGGCATCACCATCTGCTGGCCCTGCAACACCCAGGTGGACGCCTTCTGGTCGAACAGCGAGAAAAACGGCGTGGTCAGCGCAAACACCACCAGCACCCGCAACACCGAGCGCACGCCGTCGACCGCAGCGTCCGGATGCAAGGCCCGCGCTCGCTCCAGCTGCCACCAGGTAGCGCCGCCCACGCCAGCCAGCAATACCACCAGCGCCAGGCAAAGACACGCGACGATGCCCAGCTTCCCGATCAGGCCAAAGCAGGCCAGCGCCAGCAGCACCGCGCACGCTGCCAGCATCAGCCCGGCGCCGCCCTGGCCCGGCGCGTGCGCCAACAGCGCGGTACGCACCACATTGGCGAACGAATGCGGGTCCTTCGGCGGCAGCGGCACCCGCACGTAGCGCTTACGGCCAAGCCAGAACACCAGGGTCGCCGCCAACATCAGGATGCCAGGGATGCCGAACGCCCAGGCCGGCCCCAGGTTCTTCAATGCCAGCGGGATCAGTAGCGAGGCGAGCAACGAACCAAAATTGATGATCCAGTAGAAGGCGTCGAACACCATCCTGGCCCGATGCTTGTTCGACTGGTCGAACTGGTCGCCCATGAACGAGGCCACCAGTGGCTTGATTCCACCGGCGCCCAGCGCGATCAGCCCCAGCCCCAGGAAGAAGCCGCCCCGGCTGCCCTCGAACAGCGCCAGGCAGGCATGACCGGCGCAATAGACCAGGCTGAACCACAGGATGGTGTGGTACTTGCCGAAGAAGCGGTCGGCCAGCCAGCCGCCCAGCAGCGGGAAGAAATACACTCCGATCATGAAGCTGTGCATGATGTCCTTGGCCTCGGCCTCGCGGCCGGGCGTGGTCACCTCCTGTAGCAACAGCGAGGTGATCAGGAACTGCACCAGGATGTTGCGCATCCCGTAGAAACTGAAGCGCTCGCACGCCTCGTTGCCGATGATGTAGGGAATCTGCCGTGGCAACGGCGCGGCAGCGGTGGTCGTCGTCAAAGGGCGATCCCGTAGGCAAAAACGTGGCGCCTAGCGTATCCGCACAGCCGCCCGCCCGGCCAGCACCATGACAATACCCCTGGCGTGTGCCCTGCACCTTCGACCCCGAACCGGCCCATCCATGCCGCACTGCAGATTGGCCTGGCCGCCGCGCTCGGCTAGATTGTTCCGATCCCCCTGCGACGAACGGATTCCTGGATGGCTCGTTTCACCCGCCTGGCGCTGTGCCTGTTATTAAGCGCAACGTGTTTCCCCTGCGTCGCCGCCGCGCCTGCGCTGGGTACGCTCTCCGAACGCAGTGGATTCGAACGCACAGGCCGCTACGACGAGGTCATCGCACTCTGTGAAGCGTTCGCCCAGCGCTATCCGCAGGCAGTGCGCTGCATCCAGTTCGGCACCACGCCGGAAGGCCGCCCAATGAAGGCATTGGTGGCCTCCACCAGCGGCACGCTCGATGCCGCCGAGGCCGCGCGCCGGCAGTTGCCGGTGGTGTTGATCCAGGGCGGGATCCACGCAGGCGAGATCGAAGGCAAGGACGCCGGCTTCCTGGCGCTGCGCCAGCTATTGGACGGTAGCGCCGGCAAGCACGCACTGGACCAGCTGGTATGGGTGTTTGTGCCGGTGTTCAACGTCGATGGACACGAGCGCTTTGGCGCCTGGAACCGCCCCAATCAACGCGGCCCCGAGGAAATGGGCTGGCGCACTACCGCGCAGAACTTCAATCTCAACCGCGACTACGTCAAGGCCGACGCGCCGGAAATGCAGGCGATGCTGCGCCTGATCGATCAATGGGACCCGTTGATGTACGTGGACCTGCACACCACCGATGGCGCCCAGTTCGAACACGACGTCTCGGTGGAGGTCGAACCCGTGCATGCCGGCGACGAGGTTCTGCGCGGCGACGGTACCCGCTGGCGCGATGCGGTGATTGCCGACCTCGCCCGCCAGGGATCGTTGCCGCTGCCTTATTATCCCGCGTTCGTGGTCGATGACGATCCGGCGTCGGGGTTCGAAGACAGCGTGTCGCCGCCGCGCTTTTCCCATGGCTACTTCCTGCTGCGCAACCGCTTCGGCATGTTGGTCGAAACCCATTCCTGGAAGACCTATCCGGTGCGCGTGCAGATCATGCGCAACGCTATCGTCTCGGTACTGGAGCAGGCCGCACACCATGGCGCGCAGTGGCGCGGCGACGCGCTGGCCGCCGATCAGCGTGCGCGCCAGTCCGCCGGCCAGCCGCAGCCGCTGAGCTATGTCACTGCCGACAGTCCGCGCACGGTGGAGTTCCGGGGCTATGCCTATACCCGTACCCGGTCGGATATCTCTGGCGCGCTGATGACGCGCTATGACGAACGCACGCCGCAGATCTGGAAGATACCGTTGCGTGACCAGATCGGCCCCGGCATCGTGGTCGATGCGCCGCGCGGCGGATATCTGGTGCCGGCCGCGCATGCGGGCTGGGTCGCCGACAAACTTCGCCTGCACGGCGTTGCCTTCCATCCGCTGCAACGCACCGGCGAGTTGTCGGTACAGGTCTTCCGCGCCGACGAGGCTACTTTTTCCGCACAGCCAACCGAGGGCCACCAACGCCTGACCGTCACCGGCCAATGGCGACCCGAACCCCAGGCGCTGGCACCCGGCTCGCTGTTCGTGCCGATCGCCCAACCCAAGGCCCGCCTGGTGATGGCGCTGCTGGAACCGCAGGCGCCGGATTCGCTGCTGCAATGGGGCGAGTTCAACAACGCCTTCGAGCGCAAGGAGTACATGGAAGACTACGTGGCCGAAGATGTGGCCCGGCAAATGCTGGCCGCCGATCCCCGGTTGAAGGACGAGTTCGCACATCGGCTGGCCAACGACCCCGCATTCGCCGGCGACCCGCGCGCCCGGCTCGAATTCTTTTCCCGGCGCCACCCCTCGTGGGATGCGCGCTACCGCCTGTATCCGGTGATGCGCAGCGACGACGCGTCGCTTTGAATCCAGCGGGGCCATCCCCCGCGACAGCCCCCTTGAGTTGGACTCGGCAACAAGGAAAGCGATATGCCCCACCCTGCAATGAAAACGTTTTCACAGGCCCTGCCCCGTCATTTCACCCTAGCGGTCGCGATCACCGCAGGGACGTTGCTCGCGACCCTTCCGGCGCCGCACGCACTGGCCACCGACGGCACAACGATACGTTCATGGATGGACACCCGGCTCGACCCCGACCAGCGCGCCGAACGCCTGCTCGCGCAGATGACCGACGATGAGAAGTTCCAGCTGCTGCGCAGCTATTTCGGCCTGGGCACCGACAAGCTCCCCAAGCCGACAGGTGCGCTGGGCTCGGCCGGCTATGTCCCCGGCATCGAGCGCCTGGGCATCCCGGCGCAGCAACTGGCCGATGCCGGTCTCGGCGTCACCAATCCGGGAGGCATCCGCCCCGGCGATTTCGCCACCGCGATGCCTTCTGGTCCCGCCACTGCGTCCACCTGGAACCGCGAACTGGCGTTCAGCGGTGGCCAGACCCTGGGCCGCGAGTCGTGGCAGCTGGGGTTCAACGTATTGCTGGCTGGCGCCGTCAACCTGCAACGCGACCCGCGCAACGGCCGCAACTTCGAGTACGCAGGCGAGGATCCGCTGCTGGCCGGCACCCTCGTCGGCGAGTCGATCCGTGGCATCCAGAGCGAGCACGTATTGTCGACGATGAAGCACTACGCGCTCAACGACCTGGAAACCCGGCGCAACTTTCACAGCGCCAACATCGGCACGCAGGCGATGCATGAATCGGATCTGCTGGCCTTCGAGATCGCACTGGACATCGGCGAGCCCGGCTCGGTGATGTGCTCGTATAACAAGATCAACGGCATCTACGGCTGCGAGCACGACTACCTGCTCAACCAGGTTCTCAAGCGCGACTGGAAATATCCCGGCTATGTGATGTCTGACTGGGGCGGCGTGCATAGCGGCTCCAAGGCCGCGCTGGCGGGACTGGACCAGCAGTCGGCCGGCGAAGTGTTCGATTCGGCGGTGTTCTATGACCAGCCGCTGCGCATGGCCGTCGATGCCGGCGTGGTACCGCGCGCACGCCTGGACGACATGGTCCATCGCATTCTGCGCAGCCTGATCGCGGTAGGCGCGTTCGACCACCCGCCGCGACGCGCTGCCATCGACGGCAGGGCCGGGGCCCTGGCGGCGCAACGCGTCAGCGAGCAAGGCAGCGTATTGCTGCGCAACGAAGGCGCGCTGCTGCCGCTGGGCAGGCACCTGCGCCACCTCGTGGTGATTGGCGGCCACGCCGACAAGGGCGTGTTGGCCGGCGGCGGATCGTCGCGGATCGACTACACCGTGGACGGCGGCAATGCCGTGCCCGGACTGGCGCCTACCCAATGGCCCGGGCCGGTGATCTACCATCCCTCCTCGCCGCTCGCAGCCTTGCGCAAGGCGCTGCCCGACACGCGGATCGACTACCTCGATGGCAGCGACCCGGCTGCCGCCGCACGCGCCGCCCAAGGCGCCGATGCGGCGATCGTGTTCGCAACCCAATGGATCGCCGAATCGGTGGACCTGCCGGACATGCGCCTGCCCGACCAGCAGGACGCGCTGATCGCCGCCGTCGCCAACGCCAATACCAAGACCACGGTCGTGCTGGAAACCAATGGGCCGGTGCGCATGTCCTGGCTGGCGCAGGTGCCGGCGGTGCTGCAAGCGTGGTATCCCGGTATCGGCGGCGGCCCCGCCATCGCCAACCTGCTGACCGGCGCGGTCAATCCCTCCGGCCATCTACCGGTCACCTGGCCGGTGGATGAAACCCAGCTACCGCGTCCCTCGATCCCCGGTTTGGGATTCACTCCCGAGCAGCCCGGCGCGGACGCTATCGACTACGACATCGAAGGTGCGAACGTCGGCTACAAATGGTTCGCCGCACGCGGCCTCAAGCCGGCGTTCGCGTTCGGCCATGGCCTGTCCTACACCCGCTTCACGTTCGCGGACCTGAAGGTGGAGGCCGAGGGCAGCCAACTGCGCGCCCACTTCCGGGTCAGCAACACCGGAGCCCGCGAAGGCGCCACGGTGCCACAGCTGTATCTGCGGTTGCCGGCGGGCCATCCCACTCCGATCCGGCTGGTGGGCTGGCAGAAACTCGAATTGAAGCCAGGCGAACAACGCCAGGTCACGATCGTAGCCGAACCGAAGACCCTCGCCGATTACGATCCGCAAACGCGCCAGTGGAAGATCGCCGCAGGCACTTACACCGTGCAACTGGCCCGTGCCGCCGATGCGCCGGTGCAAAGTGCCGAAGTCGTCCTGGCCTCCACCGTACTGCCATGAACCCGCGCGCGGCCGGCCATGCCTGACGAAACAGACGCTCGACCACCCCGCAGCGCCGGGCAATGCGCACGAAAAAGGCCGGGAGAGCATCCCGGCCTTTTGGTGCAACCGCCGCGCGCGACCTACGCGCGACGACCCATCGGCAATGCCTGATCAGGCGATGGCGGCCAGATAACGGCGCTCCACCTCGTCCCAGTCCACCACGTTGTAGAACGCCCCGATGTATTCCGGGCGGCGGTTCTGGTACTTGAGGTAGTAGGCATGTTCCCACACGTCCAGGCCCAGGATCGGGGTATTGCCTTCGAACAGCGGGCTATCCTGGTTGGCGGTGCTCTCGACCACGACCTTCTTGTCCGGGGTCACGCTCAGCCATGCCCAACCCGAACCGAAGCGGCTGATCGCCGCCTTGGTGAAGGCTTCCTTGAACTTCTCGAAGCCGCCCAGGTCCTTGTCGATCGCCTTGGCGACCTCGCCCTTGGGCGCACCGCCGCCGTTGGGGGAGAGCACGGTCCAGAACAGCGAGTGGTTGGCGTGGCCGCCGCCATTGTTGCGCACCGGGCCCTGCAGGTTCTCCGGCAGCGACTTCAGCTTGGAGACCAGCTCTTCCACCGGCAGATCGGCGTATTCGGTGCCTTCCAACGCCGCGTTGACGTTGTTGATGTAGGTCTGGTGATGCTTGGTGTGATGGATTTCCATCGTCTGCGCATCGATGTTGGGTTCGAGCGCGTCGTAAGCGTAGGGCAACTGCGGGAGGGTATAAGCCATGAGGGTCTCCTGGACTCATTCGCCCGGCGAAGACCGGGCGTTGCGATGATCAATGGTAAGGACGACGGCACCGGTTACCAAGTGCGGCGCAAGGAAACATCGTCCTATTGCCTGAGCCGTCCGAGCATAAGCTAATAACGCATGCTAGCTTGCGCCAATGCCCGGTTACTTCGACGTGAACCGGATTCGCGCCAACGCATTCAAATTCGACACAGTCGCAAGCCGGCATACTGGCGCTGCCACGCTGCAATGCCGCCTTCCTTACCTTTGGACCGTCCGCCCCATGCGCAAGCCCGCCCTGTTGATCGTCGCCGTCACGTTGCTCGTCGTGGGACTGTGGGGCATGCGCCAGGTGCAGAGTCCCACGCCGCAGTTCGCTCCGTCACTGGACGCCCCCGCCGTCGCCGCTCCAGCGCGCAACGAAGCGCGGCAGCAGCGCCCGGACAACGCACTCCCCGCCTTCCTGCCCGAAGAAGCC
>JAATFS010000415.1 GCA_015655035.1 Lysobacterales bacterium
CCGCAGCGGCGAGCCCGGTGGCCTGCCCCATCACTTGTTCGGCACCCGCACGCTGGCCCTGTTCGACCGCCTGCCCGGCGACGGCCTGGCCTCGTATCTGTCCGGCCTGCTGATCGGCCATGAGATCCGCGAACACGCGCCCCACGGCGCCAGCGTGCACCTGGTCGGCAATCCCGGCCTATCCCGGCGCTACGCGCAGGCACTCGAACTGGTGGGCCTTGGCTCGATCCGCCACCGCGAAGACCTCGCCGCCACCGGCCTGCATCTGCTGGCGCGGCTGCGCGGCCTGTAGTGTGCCCGGCGCTGCTGAATGGCCTGCGCGGGCGCCGCATTGAGAACCATACGCACGTCGTTCGCCCGACTGTTCTAGAATTACGCGGCTTAACGCCGGATTCCGTCATGCCTTTTGTTGTCACCGAAAACTGCATCAAGTGCAAATTCACCGACTGCGTTGAAGTCTGCCCGGTCGATTGCTTCCATGAAGGCCCCAACTTCCTGGTCATCGATCCCGACGAATGCATCGACTGCACCCTGTGCGAACCCGAGTGCCCGGCCAATGCCATCTATCCGGAAGATGACGTGCCCGCTGGCCAGGAAGGCTTCGTCGCGCTCAATGCCGAGCTGTCCAGGGCCTGGCCGGTGCTGACCGTGCGCAAGGAGCCGATGGCCGATGCCGCCGACTGGGATGGCAAGCCCGACAAACTGCCGCTGCTGGAGCGCTGAACCGTTCCGGCCCGCGCGCCGCACACCCTCTAGTTCCTGACGCAAAACGGGCGCCACTGGCGCCCGTTTTGCTTGCTGCGCTCACTGCAACGCCGTATCAGCCGCCCAGCTTGGCCTTCAACGCCGCGATCAACGCCACCGGCGCTTCCGCCGTGGCCGGTTGGCCGCGCGGATCGACCGCCGAAACGTAGCTACCCGCCTCGGTACCGACCACGCGGACCAGGAAGTTCGCACCCTCGTAGCTGACGTCATAGGAACCCAGCATCTGCGCACGGCTGGCGATCGTCACGCCCGGGATGTCGGCCAGCGCCGCGCCGACCTTGCCGAACACTTCATCTCGGCCGCCGGCCACGGTGAAGCTGCTGTTGGCCGCTGCCGCCGGGCCGGCAGCCGCACCGCCACGCTGTGTGGACGAGGCCAGCGCCGGCACCTTCATCGCCCCGGACGTGTCGGGCAGGTTCAGGTCCGGCGGCACTTCCAGCGGACGGGCCTCCGGCGCCAGCGCATAGTCACCGCGAGCCCCCTTGTGGAACCAGCTGCAACCACTCGTGGCAGCGACGGTGGTGGTCGCCAGCAGCGCGAGCGAAAGCACGCGGACGGTAGAAACGGAAGGACGCATCGATAGATCTCCTGGGTCAGGCCGCGAGCACTTCGCGGCTGGAAAGTTCTTCCAACGCGGTCGCGTCGGTGGCAAGGCGGTCGGCAGTGGCATGGTGCCGCTGCGAAAGGGAAAGTAATGGCAGGCGTAGGCCATGCCCGATATTCAGGCGCTGCAACAGCGCCTTGACCGGAATGGGATTGGACTCCACCCCGCAAAATTCATGGAACTCGCGCAGGCGAGCGTCCCAGCGGGCGGTGGCCGCAGCGTCGCCGGCACGGGCCAGCTCGCACAGGCGGCGGTAGCCTGCCGGCAGCACGTTCGATGCCACCGAGATCAAGCCATCCGCCCCCTCCAGCATCGAGCGCGCGGCGCCACCGTCATCGCCACTGAACACCCGGAAGCGGTCGCTGCGCAACGCCAGCAGCGCCTGAATGCGCTCGGGCTCGCTGCGCGCTTCCTTGATTCCGATGATATTCGGATGGGTCGCCAGCGCAGCCACCGTCTCCGGCAGCAGATCGCAGCCAGTGCGGCCGGGAACGTTGTACAGCATCACTGGCAGGCCGCCATTGTCGGCCACGGCCAGATAGTGCGCCTTCAGCCCTTCCTGGGTGGGGCGCACGTAGCTGGGCGTGACCACCAGCGCATAGTGCGCACCATTGGCGGCGGCACGCCGGGTCAGCGCCACAGTCTTGGCGGTCCCGGACATGCCAGTCCCGGCCAGCACCGGCACCCGGCCGGCCACCTGGGCCACCGCCGTACGCAACAGCGTGTCGTACTCCTCGTCGGTCAAGGTCGCCGCCTCGCCGGTGGAACCGGCAACCACGACACCCTGCACGCCACCCCGGAGCTGCAGCAACAGCAAGCGCTGCCAGGCATCCAGGTCGAGGGCGCCCTCGGGACTGAAAGGAGTCGCCAACGCGGTGATGATGCCGGAAAGGGACAAGGTAGAGCTGCTCTATGCGATGTGAAAGGCCGCGCATCGCGCGGGTTGTATGCGTCCGCATGTTACTTGCGGCACGAAAGCACGGGCAAGTATGCTGCACCCAGGCCCCGGCATGTGCCCGGGCGCCATTCAGCCTTATGCAATGCCGGAACCCCCTTTGACCGACTCTACACCCCGGCCTTCGCCGACCGAAAACCATCTCCTGATCAACGCCTACACGACGCATCCGGAGTCCCCCCTGTTGCCAGTCACCCGCCGCATCGCCGACAGCGGCTGCAATCTCGTGGATGCTCGACTGTCCACCGTGGGGCGCGACGTCTCGGTCACCGCCCTGGCAACCGGCTCCTGGGACTCGGTCGCCAAGCTCGAGGCGATGCTTACGCGACTGGAGCGCGAGGAAGGCCTGAAACTGGTGTGGTATCGCACCGGCGCCAAGCAGGCGCAGTCCAACCTGCTGCCCTACATCGTCGAGGTGATCGCCGCCGACAAGCCGGGCATCCTGTTCCAGTTGGCCGACTTCTTCGACCGCCAGGGCATCACCATCGAGAACCTGCAAAGCACGCGCTACCGCGCGATGCAGACCGGCGCGGAAATGTTCTCGGCGCAGGTCACCATTGGCGTTCCCGCGAACATGCACATCGCCGCGCTGCGCGACGACTTCCTCGAATTCTGCGATCACCTCAACCTCGACGCGATCATGGATCCGATGAAGTTCTGAGCAAGCCCGCGATCGCCCCCTCTCAGGCCCTGGCAAGGATCCCATGACTATCGGCGACACCCTGGACCACTCCGTTCTCGCGCTACCGCTGCACCTGTCCGGTGGCGGCACGACCACCCTCGGCGACCTGGCCGGGCAATGGCTGGTGCTGTACTTCTACCCGAAGGACAGCACCCCCGGCTGCACCACCGAAGGACTCGACTTCAACGCCCTGCTGCCCGAGTTCACGCGGGCCGGCGCCAAGGTGTTCGGCATTTCGCGCGACTCGGTGAAATCGCACGACAACTTCTGCGCCAAGCAGGGCTTCGGCTTCCCGCTGATCAGCGATGGCGACGAAGCACTGTGCAAAGCCTTCGATGTCATCAAGGAAAAAAACATGTACGGCCGTCAGGTGCTCGGAATCGAGCGCAGCACCTTCCTGATCGGGCCGGACAGTCGTATCGTGCAAGCGTGGCGCAAGGTGAAGGTCGCCGGCCACGCCGATGCAGTACTCGATACCCTGAAGGCGCACGCCAAGCAGTGATTCCCATGGATTCCCGCACCCTCCATCACCCTGCCCGGCAGGCAGTGATGGTTCGCCCCTGTCTTTTTTTCACCAGGAGCTGCTGATGACCCGAGGCAAGCGCATCTACGTGCTGGACACCAACGTGCTGATGCACGATCCCACCGCGCTGTTCAAGTTCGAGGAACACGATGTCTTCCTGCCGATGCAGGTGATCGAGGAGCTGGATAACGCCAAAAAGGGCACCTCAGAAGTCAGTCGCAACGCACGCCAGGTCAGCCGCTTTCTCGACGAGCTGCTGGGCAACGCCACCGCCGAGCAGATCCAGTCCGGTATCACCCTGAGCCATCCGCAAGGCATCCAGCTCAAGGGCCACAGCGGCATCGGCAAGCTGTACTTCCAGACCCGCAACACCGAGCCCGGGCGCACCTTCGGCGCGGTGACTCCGGACAACAAGATCCTGGCAGCGGTGCTGGTACTGCGCGAAGAGCACCCCGAGGTGCCGGTGATCCTGGTGTCCAAGGACATCAACCTGCGCATCAAGGCCTCGATCAGTGGCTTGAGTGCCGAGGACTACGAGAACGACCGGGCGCTGGACGATTTCAGCCTGCTGTTCACCGGCGCGGTCGAGCTGCCGGAAAACTTCTGGCAGAAGCACAACCAGGATCTGCGCAGTTGGAGCGATCGCGGCCGCACCCACTACGAGATCCAGCTGGGCAAGGACGAGGACTGGCACCCCAACCAGTACCTGTACCTGCCGGGCGATGATGAAGTGGAACTGCGCGTCTCCCGGCTCGATGGCGACGGCAAGGCCACGCTGAGCCTGGTCGACGACTTCCGCAGCGGCCAGCACGCGGTATGGGGCATCGCCGCGCGCAACCGCGAACAGAACTTTGCGCTGAACGCGCTGATGGACCCCGAAATCGACTTCGTCACCCTGCTCGGCACCGCCGGTACCGGCAAGACCCTGCTGGCACTGGCCGCCGGCCTGGCGCAGACGATGGACCAGCAGCGCTACCGCGAGATCATCATGACCCGCGCCACGGTCAGCGTCGGCGAGGACATCGGCTTCCTGCCCGGTACCGAGGAAGAAA
>JAATFS010000158.1 GCA_015655035.1 Lysobacterales bacterium
AGGGCAACTTGTCGGACTACGCATCGAAGGCCTGGCAAGGCATGTACGCTGGGTTCTACCTGCCGCGCTGGCAGCGCTTGTTCACCGCACTGCGGCAGGCACAGGTTTCGGGCAAGGCCTTCGATCCGGTCGCGTTCGATGCCGATCTGCGGAACTGGGAACACGCTTGGGTCGAGCGCGACGAAGTAGTGCGACGGCAGCCGCCGGCCGATGCAGTGGCGACCATCCGGCGCCTGTTGGACAGGTTGGACCGTTGAGTCGGCTTGTTCGTGGGAGGCCGGCCCTGGCGGGACTGAAGTCCCTCCGACAAAATCCGCCCCGGTAAAGCCGCCACAGTGCAAGGGAATCCCTGATGAGCCAAGCCGCGCCCTACGGTGCCACCCCGAAGAAGCAGCGCTTCCTCTCGCTCGATGTGTTTCGCGGGATGACGATCTTCCTGATGATCCTGGTCAATACCGCCGGTCCAGGAGCCGCGCCCTATGCGCAGTTGCAGCATGCGCAATGGTTCGGCTTCACCTTGGCCGATCTGGTGTTTCCTTCGTTCCTGTTCGCGGTCGGCAACGCGATGAGTTTCGCGCTGGCTACCGACGTGCCGCAGCGTGTGTTCCTGTGGCGGGTGGGCAAGCGTTCGGTGCTGATCTTCCTGTGTGGGTTCCTGATGTACTGGTATCCATTCGTGCAGCTCCAGGACGACGGGCGCTGGGCGTTAAAGGCGCTGGGCGACACCCGGGTGATGGGCGTGTTGCAGCGGATCGCGCTGTGCTACCTGCTGGCGGCGCTGCTGGTGCGCTACCTGTCCACGCGTGCGCTGGTGGGCGCTGCGGCTGTGCTGCTGCTGGGATATTGGGTGTTGCTGTACGCGTTCGGCATGCCCGGCGCGGAGTTGGACAAGCTCGGCAACGCCGGCACCCGACTCGATCTGTGGTTGATCGGTCGCGATCATCTCTACCGCAAGGATGGCGGCTTCGATCCGGAAGGCCTGCTGGGCACGCTGCCGGCCACGGTCAACGTACTGGCCGGCTACCTGTGCGGTCGTTTCCTTCAGCAGTGCGGCAAGAACATCGCGGCCATTCGCATGCTGCTGGGCGTGGCTGTGGCGCTGCTGGCACTGGCGTGGTTGTGGCATCCGTGGCTGCCGCTCTCCAAGAAGCTGTGGACCGGTAGCTTCGTGGCCTGCACGGTGGGGCTGGACCTGGTGTGGCTGGCGGTGCTGGTCTACTGGGTGGAAGTGCGCGGCTGGGTGCGGGGCAGCGGATTCTTCACCGTGCTCGGGCGCAATCCGCTGGCGCTCTATCTGTTCTCGGAACTGTTCGTGGTCACGCTGGGGTTGCTGCCGGCCGGCGGCTCCGGACTGGACCTGTATGCCTGGACCGGGCTGAAGGTGTTCCAGGTGTTGGCGCCCGGGCCATTGGGGTCGCTGCTGTGTGCGCTGTCCTACACCTTGCTGTGCTGGGCAGTGGGCGGGTGGATGGACCGGCGGGGGCTTTACTTGCGGCTTTAGCCGACAGGTGCACACAGGTCAAATTGGTACTATATTGGACCTAACGAATTCTGTGTCCTCTGAGGGAGCGAATGGCCAAGCCCAAGGCAGAAGCGGATTCCCGGCTGGATCAGCTGGTATTGGATGCCAGTGCGCCGACCCCGCTATACCTGCAACTGGCCGGTAAGCTCGGCGAAGCGATCCGCAGCGGGAACTGGAAGGCCGGCGAAGCGCTGCCTGCCGAGCGCCAGCTGTGCGAGACCTTGCAGGTCTCCCGGGTGACGCTGCGCCAGGCGGTGGATGCGCTGGTGGAGCAAGGGCTGGTCAATCGCCGCCAGGGCGCGGGCACCTTCGTCACCTCGCATATCCAGCACCAGCTCAGCGGGTTGACCAGTTTCAGCGAGACCCTGCGGATCAAGGGCTACGAGCCGGGCACGCGTTGGCTGGAACGGCGGCTGCGCCCTGCCCACGGCGAGGAAATCCTGCGCCTGGGCTTGTCGCCGGATGTGGCGGTGGCATCGCTGACGCGCCTGCGTAGCGCCGACGACCGGATCATGGCCTACGAGCACGCGGTGCTGCCGCAGCGCATCGTCGCCGATCCGCAGCAGGTCGGCGATTCGCTCTACAGCTATCTCGACGCGCAGGGCACGCCGGTAGTGCGCGCGCTGCAGTACTTCCGCGCGCTCAACCTGCCGGCGCGGTTGGCCGAACACCTGCGCATGAAAGTCGGCGAGGCGATCCTGCACGTGGTGCGCGTCGGATATGCGCGCGACGGCAGCGCGATCGAGCTGACCGATACCTATTGCCACAACGACTACTACGACTTCGTCGCCGAATTGCGGCGCTGAGCACCGACACTTCCTCACGCACGCTTCCCAGGAGCACGCCGATCTATGTCACCCGCCAGGCCCGCCAACCCCGCTGTGTCCATCGCCATCATCGGCGCGCTGTTCTTCATCATCGGCTTCCTGACCTGGGTCAATGGTCCGCTGATCACGTTCGTGCGGTTGGCATTCGACCTCAATGAGGTCAACGCCTTCCTGGTACTGATGGTGTTCTACCTGTCGTACTTTTTCCTGGCGCTGCCATCGTCGTGGATTCTCAAGCGCACCGGCATGAAGAAGGGCCTGGCGCTGAGCCTGCTGGTGATGGCGATCGGCGCGGCCGCGTTCGGCCAGTTCTCCACCGCGCGCTGGTATCCCGGCGCACTGGCCGGCCTGTTCGTGATCGGCAGTGGCCTGGCATTGCAGCAGACCGCGATCAACCCCTACATCAGCATCCTCGGCCCGATCGAAAGCGCGGCGCGCCGGATCGCGTTGATGGGCATCTGCAACAAGGTGGCCGGCATCCTCGCCCCGATCGTGATCGGCTCGCTGGTATTGCACGGCGTGGGTGACCTGTCCGCACAGATCGCAAACGCCGACGCCGCCACCAAGGAACAGCTGCTGGACGTGTTCGCCGCCAAGATCCATGGCCCCTACCTGACGATGTCCGGCATCCTGGTGCTGCTGTCGGTGGCGGTACTGTTCTCGCCACTGCCGGAATTGAAGGCCTCGGAAGTCAATGCGACGCCTGCCAGCGCCAGCAACTCGGAAAAAACCAGCATTTTCCAGTTCCCGCACCTGTGGCTGGGCGTGCTGTGCCTATTCGTGTATGTCGGCGTGGAAGTGATGGCCGGCGATGCGATCGGCACCTATGGCTACGGCTTCGACCTCCCGCTGGACCGCACCAAGATCTTCACCTCGTTCACCCTGGGCGCGATGCTGGCCGGCTATATCGCCGGCCTGCTGTTGATCCCGCGGGTGATTTCGCAGGCGCGCTACCTGAGCGTGTCGGCGGTGCTGGGGATGCTGTTCTCGCTCGGTGCGTTCCTGACCCACGGCTATGTGTCGGTCGGTTTCGTGGCAGCGCTCGGCTTCGCCAACGCGATGATGTGGCCGGCGATCTTCCCGCTGGCGATCAAGGGCCTGGGCCGTTTCACCGAAATCGGCTCGGCGCTGATGATCATGGGCATCGCTGGCGGCGCGATCATCCCGCAGCTGTTCGCCATCCTGAAGCAGCACTACGATTTCCAGGCGGTGTTCGCCTGCTTGATGGTGCCGTGCTACCTGTACATCCTGTTCTATTCGCTGCGGGGCCACCGTGCCGGTCAGGCGGCGCAGGCAAATTGATGCGCGCATGATGGAGCACTCAGCAGAGCAAGGGCAAAACATGCGCAGGCCTACCATCAAGGATGTCGCAGAGCGCGCCAAGGTCTCCTTGAAGACCGTGTCGCGAGTGATCAACAACGAACCATCGGTGATGCAGGCCACGCGTGCGCGCGTGCTGCGCGCGATCGCCGATCTCGACTACGAGCCCGATCCGTCCGCGCGCAATCTGCGCAGCGGTACGCCGTTCGTGATCGGACTGGTCTACGACAATCCCAATCCGTATCACATCATCGGCGTGCAGAACGGCGTGCTGGCGGCGTGCCGCGAGACCGGCTTCGGTTTGCAGATCCATCCCTGCGACTCGACCTCGCCGATGCTGGCCGAGGAACTGGCCGAATGGGCGCAGCGCTCGCGGCTGGCCGGGCTGGTGCTGACAGCGCCGATGTCCGAGCGTCCGGAGCTGCTGGCCGGCTTGAGTGCGCGCGGAATCAAGATGGTGCGCATCATCGCCGCCACCGACGACCCCGGCGATGGCCCCTGCGTCTATATCGACGACCGAGATGCCGCCTATGAAATCACCGAGCACCTCATCCAGCTCGGCCACCAGCGCATCGGCTTCCTGTGGGGCGGCCCGCAGCATCGTTCCAGCGGCGAGCGCTACGCCGGTTACGAGGC
>JAATFS010000002.1 GCA_015655035.1 Lysobacterales bacterium
CGCCGGCACCTCGCCGATGCCGCTGCGGCGCGATGCGCTCACGGCCGCCGCCGAATGCGTGCTGGCGGTGGAGGCGGTCGCGCGCGAGGCCGGAAGCGACCTGGTCGCCACCGTGGGTCGGCTGGCGGTGCGCCCGGGCGCGACCAACGTGGTACCGGGCCAGGTGGACTTTTCGCTGGACGTGCGCGCCAGCGACGCGGCACCACGCGACGCCGCCGCCGCGCGGATCCAGCAACGCTTCCAGGCCATCGGCGCCGCGCGCGGGGTACGGATCGAAGCCACGCCGGTGCAGGATCTGCCCGCCAGCCCGTGCGCGCCGCCACTGATCGCAGCACTGGAACGCGCCGTCGCCGCGCAAGCGATCGCGCCGCGCCGGCTGGTCTCCGGCGCCGGCCACGATGCGATGGTGATGGCGGCGCTGTGCCCGACCGCGATGCTGTTCGTGCGTTGCGCCGGTGGCATCAGCCACCACCCCTCCGAACACGTGGACGTTGCCGACGCCGAAGTAGCGCTGGCGGCGATGCAACACTTCATCGAACATCTGGGAGACGCTCTTGCCACCTGAATTGCCCCACTCGCCCGCACTGTCGCATCCGACCTTCTTCGGCGAGATCGATCCACCGCAACGGCTGCTGATGGGCCCCGGTCCGGTCAATGCCCACCCGCGCGTACTGCGCGCGATGTCGGCTGACCTGCTCGGCCAGTTCGATCCGGAAATGACCGGCTACATGAACGAGGTGATGGCGCTGTACCGGCCAGTGTTCGGCACCCGGAATCACTGGACCTTCCTGGTCGACGGCACCGCGCGCGCCGGCATCGAGGCCGCGCTGGTCTCGCTGGTGGCGCCGGGCGACCGCGTACTGGTGCTCAACTTCGGTCGCTTCGGCCTGCTGCTCAGCGAGATCCTCGGCCGCATCGGCGCCACCATCGAGACCGTGGACGCGCCCTGGGGCGAGGTACTCACGCTGGATCAGATCGCCACGGCGATCGAACGCTTCGGGCCCAAGGTGGTCGCTGCCGTGCATGGCGATACCTCCACCACCATGGCGCAGCCGCTCGACGGCCTCGGCGCACTGTGCCGCGCCGCTGGCGCGCTGTCGTACGTGGATGCGACCGCCACCATCGGCGGCATGGAACTGGCGGCCGACCGCTGGGACGTGGACGTGGTCACCGGCGGCTTGCAGAAGTGCATGGGCGGGCCGTCCGGCTCGGCGCCGGTCACCGTGTCGGAGCGGGCGGCCGACGCGATCTTCGCGCGCCGCCACGTCGAGCGCGGCATCGTCCGCGACGATATCGACGATGGCTACGGCCCGCGCATCCTGTCCAATTACTTCGACCTGGCGATGGTGATGGACTACTGGTCGGACAAGCGCCTCAACCACCACACCGAGGCCACCAGCATGCTCTACGCTGCACGCGAATGCGCGCGCGTGGCGTTGCAGGAAGGTCTGCCGGCACGGTTCGCGCGGCATGCCGCCGCCGGCCGGGCGATGAGCGCCGGCGTGCGCGCACTCGGACTGGAGGTGTTCGGCGACGACCGCTACCGCATGACCAATGTCACCGGCGTGCTGATCCCGGCCGGGATCGACGGCGAGCGGGTGCGACGCCGCATGCGCGAGGATTTCGAGATCGAGATCGGCAGCGCGTTCGGCCCGTTGCAAGGAAAGATATGGCGCATCGGCGCGATGGGCTACAACGCGATGAAGCACAAGGTGCTGATCACTCTCGCCGCACTGGAAGCGGTATTGCGCGCCGAAGGTCTCGCCTGCCCCTCGGGCGCTGGCGTGGACGCTGCGCTGGCAGCCTGGGGCCAGGACGTCGCGCCAGGGTCCGGCGCATGAGCCAGGCCCGCGACCTCGTCGGCTACGGCGCCACGCCACCCGATGCGCGCTGGCCTGGCGGCGCGCGCGTGGCGGTGCAGTTCGTCATCAACTACGAGGAAGGCGCCGAGAACAACGTACTCAACGGCGATGCCGGCTCGGAGGCGTTCCTGTCGGAGATGGTCGGCACGCAGAGCCATGCAGGCGCACGCGCGATGGCGATGGAGAGCCTGTACGAGTACGGCAGCCGTGCCGGGTTCTGGCGGCTGCACCGGCTGTTCACCTCGCGCGCGGTGCCGGTGACGGTGTTCGGCGTGGCGCGGGCACTGGAGGCCAATCCCGAAGCGGTGCAGGCAATGCAGGCCGCCAATTGGGAAATCGCCAGCCACGGGCTGCGCTGGATCGACTACCAGCACCTGCCCGAGGAAGTGGAACGCGCACATATCGCCGAAGCCATCGCACTGCATACGCGGCTGACCGGGCAACGCCCGCTTGGCTGGTACCAGGGCCGCACCAGCCCGAACACCGCGCGCCTGGTGGCCGAGGAAGGCGGCTTCGTCTACGACGCCGATTCGTATGCCGACGACCTGCCCTACTACGATACCCGCCACGGCCGCGCGCAAATGGTGGTGCCGTACACACTGGACGTCAACGACATGAAGTTCGTCGCCTACAACGGCTTCGCCGATGGCGAGCCCTTCTTCCGCTACCTGCGCGACAGCTTCGAGCAGCTGCGCAGCGAGGGCGGGCGGATGCTGTCGATCGGCCTGCACGGGCGCATCGCCGGCAAGCCGGCGCGTGCGGCGGCAGTGGCACGCTTCGTCGATCACGTACTCGCCAGCGGCGATGCATGGATCGCGCGGCGGATCGACATTGCCGAGCACTGGCAACGCGAGCATCCGTTCCAAGGTTCCCTCGCCGCCAGTGATCCAGGCCCAGCCGCCGGAGCTGCCGCATGATCGTCGACGACCCGCAGGTGATCGCCGAGGTGACGGCCGCGTTCGATGCCTACGAGCGCGCGCTGATGGCCGATGACGTGGTGGCGATGGATGCGCTGTTCCACGCCGCGCCGAGCACGGTGCGCTATGGCGTGGGCGAAGTGCTATACGGCATCGATGCGATCCGCGCGTTCCGCATCGGCCGTGGCGGCTCGCCGCAGCGCACGCTGGCACGGGTGCAGATCCATGGCTTCGGCCGTGAGTTCGCCACCGCGCACGCCGAGTTCCACCGCGACGGCAGTGCCGTGCGCGGCCGCCAGACCCAGAGCTGGGTCCGTTTTGCCGATGGCTGGAAAGTCGTATCGGCGCATGTGTCGCTGGAGGGAGTCCACTCGTGATCGTGGCCGACGCCAACCTGCTCGACGACGACGCCTTCGTCGCCCGCTACCGCGAACTGTTCGAGCACTCGCCCTGGGTGGTGGAGCGCGCCGCGCGCCAGCGCCCTTTCGACCATCTGCACGACGGCTTGATGGCGGTAGTGCACGCGGCCTCGCTGGACGAACAGCTGGCCCTGATCCGCGCGCATCCGGAACTGGGTGGCCGCGCCGCGATCGACCGCAGCCTCACCACCGCCTCCGCCGCCGAGCAGGCCAGCGCCGGGCTGGACCGCCTCGACGAAGCCGAGTTCGCGCGCTTCCACGCACTCAACAACGCCTATCGCGACAGCTTCGGGTTCCCGTTCGTGATCTGCGTGCGCCTGACCGACAAGGCCGGCATCCTGGCCGCGCTGGAACGACGCCTGCAAAACCCGCGCGAAGTCGAGGTCGCCACCGCGATCGAGGAAATCGGCAAGATCGTGCGTCTGCGCCTGGAGGCCCTGGCATGAGCCTGGCGCAACTGGAACAGGAACTGGCGCGCGACCTGCAACGCCTGGGCCACGGCGGCGAGCCGTGGACGCGCCCGCGCGTGCATCCGTCCGGCCATGTCTACGATGCGATCATCGTCGGCGGCGGACAGAGCGGACTTGGCGCGGCGTTCGCGCTGCTGCGCGAGCGCGTCGGCAATGTCCTGGTGATCGACGAGAATCCCGACGGCCTGGAGGGTCCATGGGTCACCTACGCGCGCATGGTCACGCTGCGCACCCCCAAGCAGATCACCTCGATCGACCTGGGCGTGCCGGCGCTGACCTTCCGCGCCTGGTGGGAGGCCCAGCACGGTAGCGAGGGCTGGGACGCACTGGACAAGATCCCGCGCACCGACTGGATGGCGTACCTGCGCTGGTACCGGCGCGTGCTCGCGCTGCCGGTTCGCAACAACACCCGGCTGGCGCGGATCGAGCCCAACATCGCCGATGGCGTGCATCGCCTGCACCTGGCGATGGGCGCCCCGCTGCTGGCGCGCAAGGTGATCCTGGCCACCGGCATCCAGGGCGGCGGCCAGTGGTCGGTGCCGGAATGGATCGGCCAGCGCCTGCCGGCGCACCGCTATGCCCACACCTCCGGGCCGATCGACTACGCGGCATTGGCCGGCAAGCGCGTGGGCATCCTCGGCGGCGGCGCGTCGGCGTTCGACAACGCGCAGTTCGCGCTCGACCAGGGCGTCGCCGCCGCACACGTGTTCGTGCGCCGCGAGCAACTGCCGCGCATCAATCCGATCCGGCACCTGGAGCGCGCCGGCATCATCCCGCGCTTCGCGGCGCTGCCGGATGCGGACAAGTACCGGATGATGTCCAGCTTCTTCGCCCACAACCAGCCGCCGACCAACGACACCTTCCAGCGCGCCTGCGCGCACCCGCGCTTCCACCTGCACCTGGGCGCGCCCTGGCGCGACGTGGCCGAGCGCGACGGCGAGATCGTGGTGGAAACGCCGCAGGGCGAGCATCGCTTCGACTTCCTGGCCATCGCCACCGGCCTGGTCACCGACCCCCGCTTGCGTCCGGAGCTGGAGGGTTTCGCCGAGCGCATCGCCCGCTGGTCCGACCGCTACACCCCGCCAGCCGACGCCGCCCAACCCATGCTGGACGCACACCCGTACCTTGGCCCCGGTTTCGAGTTGTTGCCGCGCGCTCCCGAGGATGCCCCGCTGCTGCATGGGCTGTTCGCCTTCAACTACTCGGCGATGGTCAACCAGGGGCTGTCGGCGGCGGCACTGTCCGGGCTGAAGTACGCCTTGCCGCGCCTGTCGCGGGCGGTGGCCGACCAGTTGTTCCTGGACGATCGCCAAGCCATCGTCGATACCTACCTCGATTACGACGAGGCTGAATTCTCCGGCCAGTGGCCACCCTTGCGCGAGGCCGTGGCATGAGCAGCCTGTCCACCCATGTACTCGATACCGCCGGCGGACACCCGGCGCAGGCGGTGCCGCTGCGGCTGTATGCCGGCGACACCCTGCTGTATGCCGGCGTCACCGACGCCGACGGACGCTGCCCGGCGCTGCGCGGGCTGGCCGTGGCACCCGGCCGCTACCGGCTGGTGTTCGCGGTGGCGGCCTACTTCCGCGCGCAAGGAACGACACTGCCGGAGCCACCGTTCCTGGACGAGGTAACACTGGACTTCGGCATCGCCGACGACGGCCACTACCATGTGCCGCTGCTGGTTTCCCCGTTCAGTTATTCCACCTATCGAGGCAGCTGAAGCCGGGTTGGCCGGTACACACCCTCCCTGCGAAAAGCCGATCCACGCGGCGAATCACCGCTCGCCTGCACCGGCAGCGAGGCGGCATGCTGGCCATTGCCGGCGCTACGCAACGTAGAATGAGGCGCCCGGCCACCGCCGGACCGTACCGGAAAGGCCATGATCAACAACGATGTACTGCGCAGCATTCGCTACATGCTCGACCTCAGCGACCCCAAGGTCGTGGAGATCGTGCAACTGGCCGACCCCGACTTCGCGCTCGACAAGGACCAGCTCCAGGGCTACCTGAAAAGGGAAGACGAGCCGGGCTTCATCGCCAGTGGCGACGACGTGCTGCTGCGCTTCCTCGATGGCCTGGTGCTGTACTACCGTGGCCGCGACGACAGCCAGCCAGCCCGTCCGCTGGAACCCCGGGTCAGCAACAACCTGGTGCTGAAGAAGCTGCGCGTGGCGTTCGAGTTCAAGGACGTGGACATGCATGCGATCTTCGACGATGCCGGCTTCCCGGTGTCCAAGCCGGAACTGTCGGCCCTGTTCCGCCAGCCCGGACACAAGAACTACCGTCCCTGCGGCGACCAGATGCTGCGCAACTTCCTCAAGGGCCTGACCCTGCGCATGCGCGAGGCCGGTTGAGCCGCGCGGCGCCCAAGCGGTTGCGATGAACACCCCGATGTTGCCCATTGCCCCGCTGCTGCCGCAGATCCGCGAACACCTGCAATCCCATCCACGGCTGGTGCTGGAAGCGCCTCCGGGTGCCGGCAAGACCACCCAGGTACCGCTGGCCCTGCTCGACGCGCCCTGGCTGGGCGGGCGCAAGATCCTGATGCTGGAACCGCGCCGCGTGGCCGCGCGCAGCGCCGCGCTGTTCATGGCGCGCCAGCTGGGCGAGGCGGTCGGCGAGACCGTCGGCTACCGCATCCGCTTCGACAACAAGACCTCGGCACGCACCCGGATCGAGGTGGTCACCGAAGGCATCCTCACCCGGATGATCCAGGACGACCCGATGCTCGAAGCGGTCGGCGCGGTGCTGTTCGACGAATTCCACGAACGCCATCTCGCCGCCGATCTCGGCCTGGCGCTGACCCTGGACGTGCAGGCGCAGCTGCGCGAGGACCTGCGGCTGGTAGTGATGTCGGCCACGCTGGATGGCGAGAAGCTGGCCGGCTTCCTCGATGCGCCGCGACTGAGCAGCGCCGGCCGCAGCTACCCGGTCACGCTCGCGCATTTCCCCGCGCGCCGCGACGAACCGCTGCAAGCGCAAGTGCGCCGCGCGATCGAACATGCATTGGCCGAGCATCCAGGCGACGTGCTGGTATTCCTGCCCGGCCAGCGCGAGATCGGCCTGGTCCAGACCACGCTGGGCCAGGCGCTGGCGCAGCAAAAGAACCTCGCCGTACTGGCGCTGCACGGCGAACTGCCGGTGGAGCAACAAAGCCAGGTATTGCAGCCGGACCCGCACGGCCATCGTCGCGTGGTACTGGCCACCAACGTCGCCGAATCCTCGGTGACGCTGCCCGGCGTGCGCGTGGTGATCGATGCCGGGCTGGCGCGTGAACCGCACTACGATCCCAACAGCGGTTTCTCGCGACTGGAAGTGACCACCATCTCGCAGGCCTCGGCCGACCAGCGTGCCGGCCGCGCCGGCCGTGTCGCCGACGGCTGGGCCTATCGGCTGTGGCCGCAGTCGCAGCGGCTGGAACCGCAGCGGCGCGCCGAGATCGCGCAGGTGGAACTGGCCGCGCTCGCACTGGAGCTGGCCGCGTGGGGCAGCGCCGCACTGCGCTTCGTCGATGCGCCTCCGGTCGGCGCGATGGCCGCCGCGCGCGAGCTGTTGCAGCGCCTGGGCGCGCTGTCGGACACCGCCACGATCACCGCACTGGGCCGGCGCATGCTCGCGCTGGGCACGCACCCACGCCTGGC
>JAATFS010000348.1 GCA_015655035.1 Lysobacterales bacterium
GACGTCGATGCCCTGCCTGGATGCGTCCAGCACGGTGCCCGGTACGTGCGCGTGCGCCTGCTCCAGGGCTACCGCACCATGGATGCGGACGCGCTCGCCGGCCAGTTGCGCCTCGGCCATCGGCCAAGGATTGAATGCGCGAACGCGCCGCGCCAGCACCTGCGCCGGCTGTTGCCAGTCCAGCCGTGCCTCGGCCTTGTCGAGCTTGTGCGCGTACTCCACGCCTTCGGCCGGTTGCGCTTGCGCGACCGGGCGGATGCCGGCGCGCAACAAGCCCAGGCCGTCGGCCAGCACCTGCGCACCGAGTGCGGACAGGCGATCGTGCAGTTGCCCGCCGGTCTCGGTGTCGCCGATCGGTGTGCGCTGGGACAGCAATACCGGACCGGTATCCAGGCCCTGCTCCATCTGCATCAGGCACACCCCGGTCTCGGCATCGCCCGCTTCGATCGCGCGCTGGATCGGTGCGGCGCCGCGCCAGCGCGGCAGCAGCGACGCGTGCACGTTCCAGCAGCCGTGCGTCGGGATCGCCAGCACCGCCTTGGGCAGGATCAGGCCATAGGCCACCACCACGATCAGGTCGGGCGCCAGCGTACGCAGCGTCTGCAACGCCTCGGGCGAGCGCAGCGTATCCGGCTGCAATACCGGGATGCCGCGCGCGATCGCTTCCAGCTTCACCGGCGACGCGGTGAGGCCTCGACCACGGCCCGCGGGCCGGTCGGGCTGGGTATACACCGCAACCACTTCGTTGCGCTGCGCCGCCGCGCGCAACGACGGCACGGCGAAGTCCGGCGTACCGGCGAATACGATTTTCATTGAGCTGGGCTTCGAGAGTGGGGGATTGGGGATTCGCGAAGGCCGGTGTTCGGCAACCCAGGCGGGGGCCGGTTCGTCTTGACGAAGCTCCCTTCCCGAATCCCGAATCCCGGCGCTCAGGCCACGTGCTTGCGCGACTTGGCCAGCTTCTTGCGCACCATCTCGCGCTTGAGCGGCGACAGATAGTCGATGAACAAGGTGCCATCCAGGTGGTCGATCTCGTGCTGGATGCACACTGCCAGCAACCCGTCGGTGGACAGTTCCTGGGCCTGGCCCTGACGGTCCAGGTAGCGCACGGTGATGGCGCCGGCCCGAGTCACGTCGGCAAAGATGCCCGGGATAGACAGGCAACCTTCCTGGTACACCTGCGAGCCTTCCTTCGCCACGATCTCAGGGTTGATGAACACCTGTGGCACGTTCTTTTCCTCGCTGACGTCGATCACCATAAAGCGCTTGTGCACATCCACCTGGGTGGAGGCCAGGCCGATGCCCGGGGCGTCGTACATGGTCTGGAACATGTCATCCAGCAGCGTCTGGAAGGCTGGCGTGGTGACTTCGGCGGCATCGACCTGCGCAGCCTTGGTGCGCAAGCGGGCGTCGGGAAATTCGAGGATAGGGAGCAGGGCCATAGCGTTACCCAAACGGGGGAGGCGCCGGTCATTCGGCAAGACATGCTGATTCTACGCCAATGCGGGTGCGACACCCCAGCGCCCGAACTATAGTGCGGGGGCAGCTGTTGGGGAATCAGACTGATCTTCCATGTTCAAACGACTTCGCACGGCCTTCGCTGCCGCGACACTGACCGTGGCGACCGGTGCTGCCGCCTTCGAACCCGCCGCTGCGCCCGCCAATACCTACGTGGTCCAGAGCAGCGACACCTTGTGGGACATCGCCGGGCGCCTGTTGCAGAAACCGTGGCAGTGGCCGCAGCTCTGGCAGGTCAATCCACAGCTGCACGACCCGCATCTACTGTACCCGGGCGACGTGCTCAGCCTGGCCCACGATGAGCGCACGGCCGTGGCCGGCCGGTTGCAGCCGGGGCCGCGCCAGCAGGCGCCGATCGATGCGATCGCGCTGTCCGAGGTCGCACCGTTCCTGAAGAACCTGCGCGTCAGCGACAGTTTCGAGACACTGCCCTACGTAGTCGCGCTCGAGGACAACCGCCTACGCGCCGTGGCTGGCCAATTGGCCTATATCGCCGATCTGAACGACACCCGCCCAGGCCAGCGCTACGCCGTGGTCCGCCCGAGCGTGCGCTTCAGTCTGCCCCGACTCAACCAGGACCTCGAACCAGCCGGCGAGCCGATCGCGGGCAGCGGCCACCTTTGGAAGCACTACGCCGCCCCGGGCCCGCGCCGCGAGACACTCGGTTACGAGATGGTCCAGGTCAACCTCGGCACCATCACCCACGTGGCCGACGGCCATAACCAGGTCGCGACGCTGCGGTTGCAGGACAGCGGCCAGGAGGTCCGCGCCGGCGACCGCCTCATCGCGGTAGAGCCCATTGCGTATGACCCGCACTTCTTCCCGCACCCGCCCACCGCCACGGCGGCCGCTGCCGACCTGCGCGTATTGGCAGTCGCCGACGCTTTCACCACCGGCGGCACGCGCGATGTGATCGCTATTTCAGGCGGTACCCGCGAGGGCATCGACAACGGCACCGTGCTCTCGATCTGGCGTCCCGCCCAGCGCAGCAGTGATCGCATCAAGCGCTCGCGCTTCTCACGCCCGGACGACGCCACCCGACGCCTGCCGGATGAGTATGCGGCCCACGCCTTGGTGTTCCGCAGCTTCGACAAGGTCAGCTATGCGCTGGTGATGGAGGGCATCAAGCCGGCAAGAGTCGGCTATGCACTCAAGCACCCGGACGCGCGGTAGCACCAAGGGAAAGTCCTACGCAGCGACAGGACGGCGCCCGAGGGCGCTGTCTGCGGGACCGTCCTAGCCTGGGGCAATGCCACCACCCAGTCCCCATTCCGATCACGCCCCCGCCCTGCTCGCCCTGGTGCTGGCCGGTGGCCGTACCGCGCCGCGCCGCCAACTGCTGCAGCGGCACGGCGATCCGATAGCCGCGTTGGCAGCCGGGCCGCTGGCCTGGCGGGAGGCCGGTTGCAGCGACGCGCAGGTCGCCCACCTGTGCCGCCCCGACCCCATGGCACTGGCTGGCGCCATGGCCTGGCTCGAGGCCGAGGGACATTGGCTGGTCGGCTGGCATGACGGCGACTATCCCGCGCTGCTGCGGCGCGTCGCCAGCCCGCCGCTGGCCCTGTTCGTGGACGGCGATCCCGCGCTGCTGTGGCACCCGGCGGTCGCGGTGGTCGGCAGCCGCACTCCCACCGCCGGCGGGCGCGACAACGCCCGCGCGTTCACCCAGGCGCTCGCCGCCAGCGGCTTGGCGATCACCAGCGGCATGGCGGCCGGGGTGGACGCGGTCGCGCACGAAACCGTGCTCGATCATCCGGGCGGCATCACCGTCGCCGTACTCGGCACCGGGCCTGACATCGCCTACCCACCACGCCACCACACCTTGCGCGAACGCATCGCCGGGCACGGCGCGGTCGTCAGCGAGCACCCGCCCGGCACCGGCCCCAGGCCACCCCACTTCCCCGCGCGCAATCGCCTGATCGCCGGGCTATCGCTGGGCACGCTGGTGATCGAGGCAGCGCTGCGCTCGGGCGCGCTGATCACTGCGCGGCTGGCCGCTGAGGCCGGCCGCGAGGTATTCGCCGTGCCCGGCTCCATCCACAACCCGATGGCGCGGGGCTGCCATCGCCTGATCCGGGACGGCGCCACCCTGGTCCAGGAAGCTGGCGATATCCTGAACGGGATCGCCATGCTCTCCACCGAACTGGCCAGCGCCTTGCGCGAACGCCTGAGCGCCCCCATTGAGGGGTCAACAGTCGGCGCGGCGTCCACGCCACCGCTGGCACCGGACTACAAGCGGTTGTGGCAGGCGCTGGGCCATGACCCTACCCCTATGGATTCATTGATCGAACGCACCGGATTGACGGCCGCCGCGCTGTCCTCCATGCTGCTGACCATGGAACTGGAAGGAAGGGTTGTTGCCGAGCACGGCCGCTATACGCGCCACCCCTAGTTTCTTCACCTCCACAGTGTCTCAGGACGCAGGCCGAGGGCAATGAAAGAGAGCATTCTGGATGTACTGCTGTACCTGTTCGAACACTATTTCAGCGAGGACGCGGATCTCGTTCGCGATCGCGATTCGCTTCAAAATGGCCTGATCCAGGCCGGCTTCAGCCCCACCGAAATCAGCAAGGCGTTCGATTGGCTCGATGCCTTGGCCGAACAGCGGCCGAGTGTGGCGCAGCCGCGCGTGGACGGCCCGGTGCGCATCTACCACGGCCCGGAACTAGACAAGCTCGACGTCGATTGCCGGGGCTTTCTGCTGTTCCTTGAACAGCAAGGCATCCTGGATGCGGACCAACGGGAGCTGGTGCTGGACCGTTCGATGGCGCTGGATCAGGACGAACTGGACCTGGACGACCTCAAATGGGTCGTGCTGATGGTGCTGTTCAACCAGCCGGGTGCCGAGGCGGCCTATGCCTGGATGGAAACCCAGATGTTCCTCGACGAGCCCGAACCCGTACACTGACCCTGTGCGTGCATACGGATGCGCGCAAGGGGCGGCACGATGAGCCAGTGGTATTACGCCGAAGGCAACCGCCAGCAGCAAGGCCCGTTGCCGGCTGAGACCCTCGTCGAGCGCTATCGCGCCGGAGCTATCACGCTGGACACCTTGGTGTGGCGTGACGGCCTTGCGCAGTGGCAGCCATTGGCCGAGCTCGCAGAAGAACTCGGGCTGGAAGCGGCCGAGCCGCCACCGGCCGATCCACATACGCCGCCGCCCTTGCCGCCCTTCTCGGTGGCTACCCGTCCGGAAATCCCAGCTACCCCGTCCTCGCCTCGACGCGGCCTGTCGGGCTGCGCGATCGCCGCGATCATCGCCGGGCTGGCGCTGGTGGTACTGCTGGCATCGATAGCCACCCTGGTTGCGATCCTGCTGCCGAAGTACCAGGCGCATGTCCTGCGCAGCCGGGTAACCACAAGCCTGGCCACGATGGCCCCGCTGAAGGCACAGGTAGCCGACTTCGATAGGCGCGAGGGCCGCTGCCCGATCAACGGCGACCCGGGGTTCGACAGCGCCGAACGCTACGCCCGGGATCCCCTCGGCGCGATCCGGGTCGGCCGTTTCGATGATGGCCACTGCGGACTGGAAGCGGTGTTGCAGTCCCCCGGCCATCCCGAACTCGACGGCAAGACGATCTGGCTGCAACGCGATCCGCAATCAGGCGCCTGGCAATGCAGCTCAGAGATCGCCGACGCCTTGCTGCCCCCCGACTGCCGGGGCTGACGATCCAAAGCCGGCCCCGCCATCCCCACCGCATTACGGAACTATCGAACGTGACACTCTGGCACTACGCCGACGCCGGGCACCGGCCCCAAGGCCCGTTGACGACGGACGAACTGAAGCTGCGCCTGGCAGACGGCGAACTGGATGCATCCACCCTGGTCTGGCGCGAAGGACTGGCGCAATGGCAGCCGCTGGGCCAGTTCCTTGGCGAGCTGGAAGCATCGCCGGCTACATCGGAACCGAATTCCGCCTCCCCGCTGCCGACCGCTGACCCGATCCTGGCGGCGGAGCCTTCCACCCCGGTCACCGCTGCGCCGCCCGCATACCGCGACGCCATCTTGTCCGCCAACGTGGTGCATGCCGGACTGTGGCGGCGCGTGGCCGCCGGCATCATCGACGGTTTCGTCACCTCGATCGCGAGCTATGCCGTGCTACTGCCACTGGCGCTGCTGTTCGGCATCGGCGAAGGCCTGGGGCTCTATAGCTCCGGTTCCGGCGCCCCCAGCACGTGGACAACCGTTTACCTCACCGCGCTGGCCTATACCCTCTCGATGCTGCTGCCCGCGCTGTACTTTGGCTGGATGCAGTCCAGCCGCCATCAGGCCAGCCTCGGCAAGCTGGCCTGCGGGATCAAGGTCACCCGCAGCGATGGTCAGCGCCTGGGATTCTGGCGCAGCTTCCTACGCTACCTCGCCTACCTCCTGTTCTCTACCCTGACCCTTGGCGTGGGGCTGATCGTATCCGCCGTGACGATCGCCTTCACCCAGCGCAAACAAGCCGTCCACGACCTGATCTGCGACACCATCGTGGTGGACCGCTGGGCGTTCAGCGATTATCCGCAGCGCCAGCGCGACCGTCTGGACACGGTTTCGATCGTAGTGCTGGTGCTGTATGCCGGGTTCATCGTCATTGCGACGGCGGTAGTGGCACTGCTGCTGGTGGCGGCAGGCATCTCCCAGAGGTGAGCCCGGACCGGTATATGCCCGGGTCCAGCCAACGCTGCGGACCCGGTAGGCGGCGATGCTTGACAGCGCCGTCGCCACCGTGATTCCACTAATAATATAGAGTGCACGCCCGGGGGAGCTCACTCCCTGGGCGCCTGCGCCTGTGAAAACTCCCGCCAAGCTTCCCTCGCCCGGCCAATTAGGCCACCCTACCCGGCCCCCTCAGGGCCTTGCCCGAAGAATCAGCCAACCATGCCCAAGCACCTGCTCATCGTCGAATCGCCCGCCAAGGCCAAGACGATCAACAAATACCTCGGCAAGGACTTCACCGTCCTGGCCTCGTATGGGCATGTGCGCGACCTGGTACCGAAAGAAGGCGCGGTCGATCCGGACAACGGCTTTGCAATGCGCTACGACCTGATCGAGAAGAACGAGAAGCATGTCGAGGCGATTGCCCGCGCCGCCAAGAGCGCCGACGATATTTTCCTGGCAACCGACCCGGACCGCGAGGGTGAGGCGATCAGCTGGCACATCGCCGAGATCCTGAAAGAACGCGGTCTGCTCAAGGACAAGCCGATGCAGCGGGTGGTGTTCACCGAGATCACCCCGCGCGCGATCAAGGAAGCGATGCTGCATCCGCGCCCAATCGCCGCCGATCTGGTGGACGCGCAGCAGGCGCGCCGTGCGCTGGATTACCTGGTCGGCTTCAACCTGTCGCCGGTGTTGTGGCGCAAGGTGCAGCGCGGGCTCTCCGCCGGCCGCGTGCAGTCGCCGGCGCTGCGCATGATCGTCGAGCGCGAGGAAGAGATCGAAGCCTTCATCGCACGCGAATACTGGTCCATCGATGCCGAATGCCGGCATCCGTCGCAGCCGTTCCTGGCGCGGCTGATCAAGCTCGACGGGCAGAAGTTCGAGCAGTTCACCGTCACCGATGGCGACACCGCCGAAGCCGCCCGCCTGCGCATCCTGCAGGCCGCGCAGGGCGCGCTGCACGTCACCGATGTCGCCAGCAAGGAACGCAAGCGCCGGCCGGCGCCGCCGTTCACCACCTCCACGTTGCAGCAGGAAGCCTCGCGCAAGCTCGGCTTCACCACGCGCAAGACCATGCAGGTGGCGCAGAA
>JAATFS010000275.1 GCA_015655035.1 Lysobacterales bacterium
ACACCGCCACCACGCGACGACTCCAGCCGCAGGTCTCCCCCCAACGCCTGCACACGCTCGCGCATGCCGCACAGACCGTTGCCCGGTACGATGGCGCCACCGCGTCCGTCGTCGTTGACCTGCAGCACCACGTGGCCAGCATCGACGACCAGCTCGATCTGCACCCGCCGCGCGCGCGCATGGCGCTGGATATTGGTCACCGCCTCGCGCACCGTCAGCGCAAGCACCGTTTCCACCTCGGGCGGCAATGTCCACTCCGGCAACATATAGGCGAGCAGTATCCCATCGGCTTCCAGCAGCAGATGCGCCGAGGCCAGCTCGGCAGCCAGTTCGGCGGCACGGATGCCGGTGACCGCGCGCCGCACCTGCGCCAGCGCATCGCGCGAGACGCGTGCGACCTCGTCGATTTCGCGGCGTGCCGCGGCCGGATCGCGTGCAAGCAACCTTCCCGCCAGGTCGGCCTTCAACGCGACCAGCGACAACGTATGCCCCAACAAGTCGTGCAAGTCGCGGCCGATCCGCTCACGCTCGGCCACGCCCGCCAGGCGACGCACCTCTTCGTGGCTGAGCTTGAGCGCGATGTCGGCCTGCACCTTGTGCCTGATGCTGATGTTCATCAAGCCCGCCGCCAGCGCGACCATGACCGTGCTCAACAAATAAATGTTCGGCCACCCGATCAACAACCATGCCGCGCTGTAGGCGGCCAGCAGGCCCAGCACCCACGCCAGCGCCGACCGTGCAGATCCAGTGAACGCCAGGAACGCGCAGGCATAGATCACATAGCCTTGGGCGCCGGGATTGAACGGGGTGACGATGAAGGCCAGCGCGGCGATGCCCAAGGCGCAGCCAAGCAGGTAGCGCCGGCTACGGCAGTAGGCGCAGTAATACAGCAGCAGGAACACCGCGTAGCTGACCAGGGTCGGCCATAGCCAGTGCGGGAAATACCTGGCGTCATACAGCGGCGTGACGTAGATCCACACCGACCACACCAGCATCAGCAACGGAAGCCGGAACGAATGCCCACCGGCGTGCCGGCCGATTTGCATGCCAACCAGCGAATCGGGACGGGGTTCGAGCAACAAGCGCATCAGCGAGCCTCCTGGCAGAGCGACACACAACACCCAATGCCGCGCAAAAGCGAGCATACCCGCGCAGCGGGCTGCGGCGTGCATCGTCTCGCCTGCCCCGTTGCATCGGGGCGCATGATTGCCGCGCATGCCACGCCCCCGGTAGCGCGGGTTGTCAGCCCTTTTCGATGACAGCTGTCACTGGCCGGCAAGGGTTTCCACCGGCATGCTGCCTTCCGTCGTCCCCACCCCACCACCTTATGATGGCTTCCGGCCGCTTGCAGTGATGCAGCGCGGCGGTCACATTGCCTGCACCTTCCCGTCCGTGTGTCCATGATGAGCACATCCGCCGAGCTGTTGAAGGAACTGCGTATCGACCGCAACGCCCCTGCCGGCCCGCCGCCCTCGCGGCGCGGCGTATGGATCGGCGTAGCCGGGGTCGTACTGCTGCTCCTGGCCGCGGCCGGCTGGTGGTGGCTGGGTCGCCGCCCGGCGATCGAGGTACGCACCGCGCCCGTGGTGACGATCGCCGCCGCCGGCAGCAGCGCCTCGGTGCTGGATGCCTCCGGCTACGTGGTGGCGCGGCGCATGGCCACGGTCTCGGCCAAGATCACCGGCAAGGTACGCGAGGTGATGATCGAGGAAGGCATGCGGGTGGAGGAAGGCCAGGTCATGGCCACGCTCGACCCGATCGATGCCGACGCCCAGCGCGAACTCTCGGCCGCGCAGCTGTCGGCCGCACATAGCCAGGTCGACAACATGCAGGCCCAGCTCACCCAGGCCAACGCCGATTCCGCTCGCTTGCAGACCCTGGTCGCGCAGCAACTGGTATCGCGCTCGCAATACGATCAGGCGGTTGCCCAGCGCGATGCGCTGCGCGCGCAGTTGCAGAGCGCGCAACGCAACGTGAAGGTCGCCGGCAAACAGCTGGCGATTTCCGACCTGGGCGTGGACAACAACATCGTGCGCGCACCGTTTGCCGGCGTGGTCACGGCCAAGGCGGCGCAGCCGGGCGAGATCGTATCGCCGTTGTCGGCCGGCGGCGGTTTTACCCGCACCGGTATCGGCACCATTGTCGACATGGATTCGCTGGAGATCGAAGTCGAGGTCGGCGAAGCCTACATCGGCCGCGTACAGCCGAAGATGCCGGCCGAGGTAGTGCTCAACGCCTACCCGGACTGGAAGATCCCGGCTGAGGTGATCGCGATCATCCCCGCCGCCGATCGCGGCAAGGCCACGGTGAAGGTACGCGTAGCGATCCAGGTGAAAGACCCACGCATCGTGCCGGACATGGGTGTGCGGGTGAGCTTCCTGGAGAAACCGCAGCCGCAGCAACAGAACAAGCCGCAGGGCGTACGTGTGCCCGGCAGTGCGTTGGTGCAGCGCGGCGGGCGAACCGTGGCTTTCGTATTGAAGGACGAGGACCGCGTGGAACGGCGCGAGGTGAAACCAGGCATCGAACTGGCCCAGGACCGCCAGGTGCTGTCCGGCCTGGCGGCGGGCGAGACGGTGGTGGTGGATCCGCCGTCGTCACTGGAAGACGGCGCCCAGGTGAAGCTGGCACCGCCGCCGCAGTAACCGGGCCACGCATCCGCACACCCGGCTGTGGTTTTGGTTTTGGTTTTGGTTTTTGACTTACCGGGTCCCTTCCGTAGCGGCGCAGCCAGCGGGTACAACCCCGCAGGGGCGACGCACATGGATGTGCGTCGTTCGCGGCAGGGGCAGGATGCCCCTTCCGCGAATCCCGCTGGCGGAGCGGACCTGAAGCGCGCAGCGCGGAAGGCGCGTAGGCAGGGTGTGCTTTCTTTTGGTTACTTTTCTTTGCACAAGCAAAGAAAAGTAACTCGCTCCGCGAGGAGCGAAATCCCTTGATCTTGCTGTTGCAACTACTGTTTCTCGTTTCCCGTATGCCAAGCAATAAAGCTTTAA
>JAATFS010000342.1 GCA_015655035.1 Lysobacterales bacterium
TCGCGCGCGATCTTGGTGTTGGTGACGATATCGTCGTCGAGCGGACCGCCCGAGCCGGGCACGCACGGCACGCCGGCCGCCTGCATCGCGCGGATCGCTTCGACCTTGTCGCCCATCAGGCGGATGGTGTCGGCTTTGGGGCCGATGAAGATGAAGCCGGATTGCTCCACGCGCTCGGCGAAGTCGGCGTTCTCCGACAGGAAGCCGTAGCCGGGGTGGATGGCCTGGGCATCGGTGACCTCGGCCGCGGCGATCAGCGCCGGGATGTTGAGGTAGCTGTCCGTCGAGGGGGCCGGGCCGATGCAGACCGACTCATCGGCCATGGCCACGTGCTTGAGGTTACGGTCGACGGTGGAGTGCACCGCGACCGTGCGGATGCCGAGCGTATGGCACGCGCGCAAGATGCGCAGCGCGATTTCGCCGCGATTGGCGATGACGACTTTATCGAGCATGGGATTGGGGTTCCGAAGCACGGGGGTGGTCGGGACTCGGGCGCGAGGACCGGGAGTGACAAGAGCGTCGATACGGGGCGTGCCCGCGTTCGCTCGTGCTGGTCCCGGGCCGCGCCGCCCAAGTACCGGCGCTTAGCCGATGACGAACAGCGGCTGGTCGAACTCGACCGGCTGGCCGGTTTCGCCGAGGATCGCCACGATCGTGCCGGACACGTCGGCTTCGATCGGGTTGAACATCTTCATCGCCTCGATGATCGCCAGGGTTTCACCGGCCTTGACCGCCTGACCGACGGTGACGAAGGCCGGCTTGTCCGGCGACGGCGAGGTGTAGAAGGTGCCGACCATCGGCGCGCGCAGCACGTGGCCATCGGGCAGGGCGTTGCCGGCCTTGGCGGCGCCGCCAGTGGACGCCTCGGTGGGCGAGTTCATCGGCATGCTCGGCGCGGCGGGCGCGGGCGCAGCCGGTGCGGCCGCGTACTGCGGTGCCGGGGCGGCCACCAGGCTGCCCTTGGGCGTACGTGCCAGGCGCACGCTTTCCTCGCCTTCCTTGATTTCGATCTCGGCGAGATTCGATTCTTCCAGCAGGTCGATGAGTTTCTTGATTTTACGCAGATCCATGGTGGCCTCTTGAGGTGCAGGGAACGGTGGCATCGCGGCCACCGACTCGGAACGGGAAGGGCAAACGGTCGGGGGTGTCTGGCCCGGCCGTCAGTTAGGGGTTTCCAGGCGGGCGATCACGGCCGCCAGCGCCAGGCGGTAGCTGTCGGCACCGAAGCCGCAGATCACGCCGACGGCCGTGTCGCTGAGGTAGCTGTGATGGCGGAACGGCTCGCGCGCATGCGGGTTGGACAGGTGGATTTCCACGAACGGGATCGCCACGCCCAGCAGCGCATCGCGCAGTGCAACCGAGGTGTGGGTGAACGCGGCCGGATTGATCAGGATGAAGGCGGTGCCGTCGCTACGCGCGGCATGGATGCGCTCTACCAGCACATGCTCGGCATTGCTCTGCAATGTCTGCAGCGCGTGCCCTGCGGCCTGCGCCTGGGCGCCGAGCGCGGCATCGATCTGCGCCAGCGTGGCGCGACCGTAGACCTCCGGCTCGCGGGTGCCGAGCAGATTGAGATTGGGGCCGTGTAGCAGCAGCAATCGAGCCATGGTGCCGTCGCGGAGTGGAAAGTGCGGAAGTCTGCGGGAAGCGCGGGATACTGTCCAGATAAGCGAAGTTGTCGCTATTTTAAACGGACGTTTGAAATTCGCGGAAAACCATGGCGCGGCGGCGGCTGGCGGCGCTTGAGCCGGGGCTGAAGGCGATCGACGAGGGGTGGGCGGCAGGCCTGGAAGGACACCCGACTCGCGCCGTGGACTGCGCTTGCGTAGACCTGGCCGGGCGATCGCTGCGGTTTCGTCGGAGTTGACCGCAGAAGGCCGATGCGGCCTCGGGGCAGGGCCGGCCCGGGACTACCGGACCGGCGCTGCGGGGGCTCAGAAGGTGTAGCGCAGCGAAGCGGTGACGTAGCGCCCCGGCATGCTGTACAGGTCCATGGTGCTGCCATCGGTCACGGAGTCGTTGACGCCGTTGCCGGTGACCAGGTTGCCGCGGTTGCCGCCTTGCAGGTTGCCCCAGTCCCAGTACTTGCGGTCGGTCAGGTTGCTCAGTCCGAGGTTGATCTCGAGGTTCTCGCTCGGGCGATAGTGAGCGAAGAAATCGACCTTGCCATAGCCTGCCGGGCGGAAGTAGCTGGAATCGCTCAGCTGGCTATGGCGGCGCACGCCGGTGCCGATCAGTTCGGCCCCCCAGTTGTCCGCGTCATAGGCGATACCGAGCACCAGCTTGGCCGGATCGACCGTGTTGAGCGGGCTGTAGCCGGTGTTGCCGGGCTCGATCAGGCGGCCATTGGCGATCGCGGCGCTGGCGTTGATCGACCAGTTGGCCAGGGCATCGGAGAAGTAGCCCAGGCGCAGCTGGCCGCTGGCTTCCAGGCCCTTGATGATGGCGTGCTCGGCGTTGACCGCCTGGAACGCCTGGACCACGTTCGCGGTCGGCATCAGCGCGTAGAACCACGACGGGATGTTGGCCGCCTCGAGCGCGTAGCCGCTCCAGATGAAGTCGTTGTAATAGGTGTAGTAGCCGCTGAAGTTGAACCAGCCGGCCTCGCCTTCGCCACGCAGGCCGATTTCGCCGCCCCGGCTGGTCTCTTCCTTCAGGTTCGGGTTCGGCAGATAGCCGATGTTGATGGCTATCGGGCCGTAGCTGGCGCTCTCGCCCCAGGCGCCGTCGATCTCGTTGTACAGCGGCGGGCGAAAACCTTCGGTGTAGTTGAAATAGGCGCTGAGGACATCATTGAATTTCCATTGCACCCCGAGCTTGGGCGAGACCCCGGTTGCGCTGTAGTCCTGTCGCGCCGAGCCGGTCATGCCGTAGTACAGCGCGTCGTCGTTGGGCTTGTATTCGTAGCGGTCCACGCGCACGCCGGGGATCAGGCTCAGGCGGCCGTCGAGCAGCGTGATCCGGTCCTGCGCGAACAGTGCGTAGCGGTCGGTATCGCTGTCCGGGAACAGGTGCATCGGATAGTTGCCGGGCAGGTAGGTGGAACTGCTGCCGCTGGCGCCAGTGGTCTTGTTCACGCCATAGCCGCCGACGTAGCCTTTGGGGGAGGTGCGCGACACTTCCAGGCCGTAGCTGAGCGTCTGCTCGACGCCGGCTCCCTCGAAGTGCTTGGTCGCCACCAGCTTGCCGCCATAGGTGGTTTCCTGGGTGGGCAGGCTGCTGTAGTAGCGCTGGATGCGCGCGGTATCGGTCTGGCTGTGGGTGCGGCTGGAGGTCTTCTGCCAGTAGCCGTTCCATTCCAGGCTGTCGGCCAGCGCGCCGTGCAGCTGGTCGTAGGACTGGCCGAAATTAAGCTTGAAGCGGCGGTTACTGTCCTGCGACCGGTAGTAGCTAGCCGCGCCGGTGACGCTGCTTAAATTATTGGAATCGGTGTCGGTACGCGCGGTCTCGATGCCGACCACGTCGCGGCGGCCGCTGTCGGCCTGGTGCACGTACTTGGCCAGGAAGCCGGTCTGCTTGTAGGTCAGCGGATCGGCCTGGGTACGGCCGCCGGCACCGGTGCCGCCAACGTCGCCTTCGTTCTTGGTTTCGTGGCCACGGCGATAGGCGGCCTGCAACAACACGCTGTCGCGGGCATCGCCGAAGGCGACGGTGGCGACGGCGCCCTTGCTGTTGTCGCTGCCGTCATAGGAGGCCTTGAACTGGCCGCCGAGGTGCTTGCCGGGCGCCAGGTAATCGGTCGGGTCCTTGGTCTTGAGCAGGACCGTGCCGCCCATCGCATCGGACGGGTACAGCGCCGACACCGGGCCACGCAGGATCTCCACTTCCTTGATGCTGTCCATATCCAGCTGATTGCGCCCGGCGCGGAAGCTGCCGCCGCCCACGTTGGCGCCGAACGACGCCGGCAGCGACACCCCATCCACTTCGATCCGGGTGCGGTTGCCGGACAAGCCACGGATGTTGAAGCTATCCAGGCCGAAGCGGCCGGCGGTGCCGATCACCGATACGCCTGGCTCATAGCGCACCAGATCGCGGATGTTCTGCACCAGATACTTATCGATCTTCTCCCGGGTGATGACCGAGACGGTGCCGGGCGTATCCAGCTTGATGGACGGCGACGAAGCGGTGACGTCGATCTTAGGCAACGTGGGAGTGGCATCGGATTCGGCCGCGTAGGCGGACGATGCCAGGGTCAGGCCGATGGTAGCGGCCAGGGTATGGATACAGAAAGCGTTGCGCATGATTCCTCATCACCTGCAAACAGGTGTCAGTGGGGAGTGCGAATAGCTTGCTGAGGTACCAAGACCTGTGGCTGGCGAGCACAGAGATAGGAGACGGCGCCAACAAGGCGAAACCGCGCGGAATTCTAGGGCAAACGCCCGCCACGCGGAATGGGCATACATCTCCCTACGTGTCAGTCATTGACAAACAAACGGACCCGCCGCCGCCCTGGATCTCGCCGTCGCAGTCGCTTCAGCAGTTGCGTCAACCGCAGCCCGGCGCCGCCATCAGCCCGGCGGCCCTCATCAGCGCGCCGCCCGCAACAACGCATCCTCCGTAACCGCTGCCGTCAACACCGTAGGCAACACCGTAGGCGGTGCCCCCGGCCCATAGACCACGTACAACGGCACACCTACCGCCTGATGCTGATCCAGAAAAGCACTGATCTGCGGATCCACATTGGTCCAATCCCCCTTCATGTACACCGCATCGACCCGCCGCAACGCATCGCGGAACGCGTCGCCGGCCAACACGTTCTGCTCGTTGGCCTTGCAGGTGACGCACCAGTCTGCGGTCATGTTGACGAACACCACGCGATTGTCCGCGCGCAAACGGTCGAGCATCTGCGGCGAATACGCCACGCTGCCTTCGCTGGCCCCTTGGCTGCGCGGCGGCTGCACCTGGGTGACGCCCCATATCGGGATCAGCGCCAGTACCAGCATCGTCGAAGACAGGACCAGGCCGAGACGATGGCTGCTCCAGCGGCTGCGCTCGAACCACCACAGGCCCAGCGCCAGCAGCGTCGCCCCGACCAGCAACAGTGCCAGCGCATCCACCCCGCGCTGCTTGCCCAGCACCCACAACAGCCAGATCGCGGTCAGGTACATCGGGAAGGCCAGCACCTGCTTGAGCGTCTCCATCCAGGCACCGGGCGCGGGCAGGCGCCGCGCCAGCGAAGGGATGAAGCCGATCAGCAGGAACGGCAGCGCCAGGCCCAGGCCCAGCGCCAGGAACACCAGCATCGCCAGCGCCGCCGGCGCGGTGAACGCATACGCCAGTGCGGTGCCCATGAACGGCGCGATGCAGGGGCTGGCGACCACGCAGGCCAGCACGCCGGTGAAGAAGTCGCCCATGCGGCCGCGCCGCGATGCCAGCGACTGGCCGATGCCGCCCAGGTTGCTGCCCAGGGTGAATACGCCGGACAGGCTCAGGCCCACCGCGAACATCAGGTAGGCCAACGCGGCCACGAACCACGGCTGTTGCAACTGGAAGCCCCAGCCGGCGGCGCGGCCGGCGGCGCGCAGGCCGATCACCAGGGCGCCGATCGCGCTGAAGGACACCAGCACCCCCAGCGAGTACCAGATCGCATGGCTGCGCGCGCGCTTGCGGCTCTCACCGCTGTGCGCCAGGCCCAGCACCTTCAGCGACAGGATCGGCAGCACGCATGGCATAAGGTTGAGGATCAGTCCGCCCAGCAGGGCCAGCAGCAACACGGCCAGCAGGTTGCGCCGGACCTGGGGCGGTGGCGTGCTGCGGTTGGCATTGTCGGCCGAGGCGTCGGGCACCGCCGCTGCCGGCGGCGGCGGTTGCGCGTCCGGCGGCGCGTCGGCATCGGCGCTGGCGCTAAGCGGGGAGATCAGCAGGTTGGTGGTGGCGACCTGGTTGTCCGGCGAAATCTTGCCGGCCGGCAGTGCCA
>JAATFS010000513.1 GCA_015655035.1 Lysobacterales bacterium
GAAGGCCAGCAACGTGCCGTTCGCATCGGTGTTGGCGAACGAACCGAGACTGGTGGGATAGCGCTTGTCGGTGAGGTTGGTCACATTGAAAGCGAGTTTGACCGACTTCAGCGCCGCCACTTGGCCGAAATCGTAGCCGGCGCCGAGGTCGAAGGTGGTGAAGCCGCCGAAGCCCTGGTCGTTGGTATAGGTGTAGTAGCGGGTGCCGGTGTACTTGCCGCGCAGATTGACGTTCCAGTTCTTCCAGTTCCAGGCCAGTTCGCTGGACAGCATCAACTTGGGAGTATCCACGGTGTACTTGCCCGAGGTCGGTACCACTGCGCCGTTCTGGGTGTAGTCGTCCTGGTACTGCGATTGGTTGTACGACGCCGCGTTGTACCACTGCAGGTAGCGGTTCGGCTTCCATACGAAGGTCAGCTCGGCGCCCTTGCTGGTCACCGATCCAACGTTGTAGAAGCGCGTGGTGCAGGCATCTGACGTGCCCTGCTGGATGCTCGGGCAGGGATTGAGCGACAGCAGCCGGTTGTCGAACTTGACGTAGTACGCCACCGCCGAGGCCTCGAAGCCATTGCCGGAGATGCGCCAGCCACCCTCGAGCGTGCGCGATTCCTCGGGCTCGAGCTGGCCACGCGAAGCATCGAACGACGCCTGCGTCACCAGCAGCGGGCCACCGGCACCGCCGCCCTGGAATGCGGCGATATTCTGCGCATACGAGGCAAACAATTCGTTGCCGTGCGGTAGCTGGTAGGCGATGCCGAACTGGGGAAGCAATGCCTTGCTCGCCTTCACCTGGCCATCGGCCATCGGCGATTCCGCAGCAAGATCGTCGCGTTGCCGCGCACGCATGCTGGTGTGCGGGCTCTTGACCCCCACATCCACGCCGAGGCGGCCATCGAGGAACTTGAAACTGCCTTGCAGATAGGCCTGCCGGGTGATGATCAGATAGTCCTGGTTGAACAGGATGCGATCCGGGTTGGTCAGATAGCCCTCGTCGTTGACCGGGCCGTCGATCCAATAGAAATTGCGTTCGACATGGTGGTCGTTGTGCTCGTACCAGACCCCGGCTTCGAGATGATGCGGGCCGAGGTTCCAGCCCAGCGATGCGATTGCACCGGTACGGTTGATCCGGTAGTTGGTGCTGCGGATCGAGAGCGGCAATGCCTGATCGGTGCCTGGATATGACGCCTGCCCGGGCGACCACCAGTGGCCCTGGCCTTTGTCCTCGTGGTGATAGACCTGCGCACGCGCGGTAATCGCATCGCTGGGCGTGTAATCGGCGGACAGGTAGTACAAATTGTCTCCGCGCACCGCGCGGCTCTGGTAATACGCGTCGTCCACACTGTTGACGCCGCCGCTGAAGGCGCAACGGCTGGCGTCGTAGGTCGCATTCGCACAGTAGGCGGCAGCCACGGCGCGATTCCAGTCCGGCGCGTACAGGTTCCAGTCCCACCCGAGGCCGCGTGCCATGCCGCTCTTCGACAGGCTGGTGTAGTCGGCCTGCGAGGTCCGCGAGGTATCCATATAGCCAGTCAGCTTCAGCGTATCGTTCTGATAGACCGCCTTGCCGTTGAACTGGCGCGTCGGCGTCGGCGAATACGGCGACGTCCACATGTCGGCGTCGCTGTTGATGCCGGACAGGTACGCGGAAAAACCATTGTGATCACCACTGTCCACCCGCAGATAGGTGCGCCGGTTCGAGTCCGAGCCGACCGTCTGCGCAAACTTGCCGCCCATCTCGGTGGACGGATCGTTCGAGTAATACTGGATGGTGCCGCCGAGGTTGCTGGTCGACGCGGTTCCCAGCGAACCGATACCCGAGGACAGCTCCACCCCACCGAAGTTTTCCGCGATCATCGCGCGCGCAATGCTCAGGCCGTTGTAGTTGCCATAGGCGTTATCGCCCAGTGGCACGCCATCCAGCGTATAGCCCAGGCGCGTGGTGTTGAACCCCCGCAGGCTGATGCTCTGCGATTCCTCATTGGCACCGAAGGCATCGTTGGACTGCACATTGACGCCGGGAATGCGGTTGAGCAGCTTTTGCGGACTGGTGCCCGGCGGCAGCACCGGCTGGTCCTGCACGCCGATGCGCTGCACCTGCCGGGTCTGGCCCTGGCCGATCACCGACACCGCATCGAGTTGCGTCGCATCAGCGGGCGCATCGTCGGCCTGGGCGAGAATGGGGAACAACAGCAACGTGACAATCGCAACGCTAAGGGAAGTCCTGGAATGCATGGATGCCGAGTCGGATGAAAAATCGACTGCAAGCGTGCGACAGGCGTCTTTCGGCCGCGCGACAGAGATATGACAGGGACAAGACAGCGTAATGCGAGGGCATCACGTGGTCGGCAGGCAGCCGGCCAAGGCGCCTCATCTACCAGAGTTATCCAGAGGC
>JAATFS010000104.1 GCA_015655035.1 Lysobacterales bacterium
CCGTCATCGGGTCAAGGCCAAGACATGCAGCGGTCGCAACACAACCGCGGCTGAGTCATGGATGCTGCCAGAACGCGCGTTAGGCGTTACTCTGGCCACAACGTATTGCAGGCAGCTCCGTGGCCCCCGTCCTTTCCCCCTCTTCGCCTTTCAATGGTCTTCGTCGCCGCCTTGCGCGGGGCTTGATGCGACTGGCGTTCGGTGCACCTACCAGCGACTGCCCTGCACCGCTGCCACGGACCGGTATCCACCGCATTCTGATCTGCCACGTCAGCCACACCCTCGGCAACACGCTGTTGCTCACCCCGCTGGTGCAGGAACTGGAACAGGTCTATCCCGGCGCAGAGATCGACATCGTCAGCCGCAACGGCGTGGCCGCGCATATCTACGGCCACTATTTCAATGTCGCCCAGTTGTTCGTCCTGCCGGCCCATGGCATCGACCATCTGCTGACGCTGGTCCGCCAATGGCGCGGCATGCGTGCGCACAGTTACGACCTGGCGATCGATACCGACCCGCAATCGCAGACCGGGCGCCTGTTGACCCTGCGTGCCAATGCACGCTACACCCTGGGCTTCAGCGGACCGCGCAAGAGCGGCCACATCAGCCACCCGGTACCGGTCGAGCTGGCACCGGCACGCAAAGGCCAGCAGGCGGTGTTCCTGCTTCGGCACGCGTTGGGCAACGCCGACGCCGCGCATGCCTATCCGCTGCCCGACGTACAACTCAGCAGCGAGGAACAGGCACAGGGCGCGGCGGCATTGGCGCGCGTGCTCGCACATCGATCGCAGCCCAGCGCACGGCGTGGCGTGATCGGCGTGTTCGCCAACGCCACCGGCATCAAGCGCCTGGAAGAGGCCTGGTGGCAGCGTTTCCTTGACGAACTGCGCGAACTGGAAGCCCACTACGACCTGGTCGAGATCGTGCCCGCCTTCGGCCGCTCGCTGCTGGGCGACCGCTACCCCGCCTACTTCTCCAACGACCTGCGCAAACTCGCCAGCGTGCTGTCGGCGTTGGACATCTGCGTCATCGGCGATTGCGGGGTGATGCACCTGTCCTGCGCAGTGCGGACGCCCACCGTCGCCTTGTTCATCGCCACCGACGCCGCCGAATGGGGCCCTTACGGCCCGCACGACCACGTCATCCACGTCCAACGCGACCAGGCCGCGGCAGCCGCGCATGAATTCCAGCGCATCCTGCAACAACAGGCGCCCCCGGACAGCGCCAAGGTCGCCCACTTCGCGACGGCTCCGTGGGAAGAACTCACCGACAAGATCGAGCGCTACGCACTGCCGCGTTGACGGCGGCGGTATCACCGAAGCAAGCATCCCGGCGTTGGCCCCGGCCCAAGGCCCCGGGTGAATGCCCGAGGCCTTGGGCCCAGTTCGCTGGCTGGCGCCGTGCTGCTTGTCATAAGGCGGACAGCCCGACGCTGCGGCGCCAGATCAATCCGGCAGGCGGTAGGCGATGATGTAGTCGCCCATCTTGGTGTGGAACGAGCCGTGCCCACCTGCATTGGTGAGGATGTACTGGTGGCCGCCTTCGGAATAGCTCATCGGCGTGGACTGGCCACCGGCCGGCAGCCGGTGTTCCCACACGTTCTTGCCGGTGGTGATGTCGAAGGCGCGGATGTAGTTATCGGCGGTGGCGGTGAGGAAGCCCAGGCCGCCGGCGGTGATCAGCGGGCCGCCCAGCATCGGCATGCCCAGCTTGAACGGCAGCGGCAGCGCAGTGGCGTCGCGAGTGGTCCCGACCTTGTGCTGCCACGCGATGGTATGGGTGCGCAGGTCGATGCCGGCCACGAAGCCCCACGGCGGTTCCGGGCAGGGGAACTTCAATGGCGAGAAGAACGGGTGCAGGTTGACGCCGTACGGGGTGCCGTACATCGGCTGCACGCCGAACTCGCTGCCCGGCGGGTGCTGATCGTTGGGCTGGGCTGGATTGTCCGGGCCGCGCGGAATCAGCTTGGAGATGAACGGCATGCCCATCGGGTTGGTGAAGGCGACCTGGCGAGCCGGATCGATCGCGATGCCACCCCACTCGAACATGCCCACGTTGCCCGGGAACACCAGCGTGCCCTGCAACGATGGCGGGGTGAACGGGCCATCGTACTTGAGCTGTTTGAACATGATGCGGCAGACCAACTGGTCGAACATGGTGGCGCCCCACATGTTCTTGTCGGTCAACCTTTCCCTGGGCTGGAAGGTCAGTTGCGAGAACGGCTGGGTCGGCGAGAGGCGGTCATCGCCAACGCCACCCTGCTGCGGCACCGGGGTTTCCGGCGCGGGCACGATCAGCTCGCCGGTGCGGCGGTTCAGGGCAAAGATGTTGCCAGTCTTGGTAGGGATGTAGATGGCCGGGACCACGCCGTGCTCGGTCTTCAGGTCGGCCAGCGACGGCTGCGAGGGAATGTCCATGTCCCACAGGTCGTGATGCACGGTCTGGTAGTACCAGATCCGCTTGCCGGTATTGATGTCCAGGGCCACCAGCGCGCTGCCGAATTTCTCGGCCTGC
>JAATFS010000304.1 GCA_015655035.1 Lysobacterales bacterium
GGCGTTCGTGCTGAACTCGGCCGCCGGCGCCGATCCGGACTCGCGCTTCTTCTACAACCGGGTCAAGGGCGAGCTGGAGCGCGACCTGCGCCTGCTCGGATTCCCCGCGCTGACCCTGGTGCGCCCGGGCCTGATCGGCGGTGAGCGCAACGAACACCGCACTGGCGAGCAGATCGCCAGCCGCGTCCTCGGCCTGCTCGGACCGGTGCTGCCACGGCGCTACCGCATCAACCCGGCCGAACGCATCGCTGCGGCGATGGTGCAGGCCGCGCTGGCGCCCCCGGCCGGTGTGCAGATCGTGGAATCGACGGAATTGGCGCAATAGCGGACCGAAATGGCCTCGGTCGGGCCGATGCCTCTTCTACGAAACAGTTTGCTCATGCGCCCCTGGGGGCGAAGGAACGCGCAGCGTTGGACTGCATCGCGGAGCGATTGACGGGCGCAACGGCGCACATCACCCACCGCTTCGGCGCTGTTTCAAATCGGGTGAGCTGGGCCCACCTCATTCCCGACCCCGGCCGGTTGGACGCGCACCCGAAAGGTGATCAGCAACGCCGCGAGCAGCATCAAAACGCCGCCGGCGACAAACACGCCGGCGATGCCGCTGAAGCTGAACATCGCGCCGCCTGCAGCCGCCCCGGCCGCAATGGAGGATTGCACCGAGGCCACCACCATGCCGCCCGCGCTCTCGGCTTGGTCGGGCACCGAGCGCGCCACCCAGTTCGACCACGCCACCGGCACGCCACCGAAGGCCAGGCCCCAGAACGCCACCAGTAGCGCCTGCCCCGGTAGAGAGACGGGCAACAGCACCAGCGCCAACGCCGCGATGCCGACCAGCGCGGGCATCAGTGCCAAGGTCAGGCGCAGGCTGCGCTGCATCAGCCAACCGGTCAGTAGCGTGCCGCCGAAGTTTGCCACTCCGAAGCCCAGCAACATCAGCGCGAGTCGGTCGGTATCAACGCCCGTGGTGCCTTCCAGGAACGGGCGGATGTAGGTGAACAGGGCGAAATGGCCGGCGTGGGCAAGAATGCAGCCCAGCATGCCGATCGCAATGCCCGGACGCAGCAGTACCTCGAACACCGTCCTGAGCCGCACCACGCTGCGGGGGGCCATTCGCGGCAGCGTGAACCACTGGAAGAGCAGCGTGATCAGCCCCACGGCAGCGGCTGCCACGAAGGCGCTGCGCCAGCCATACAGCCCGCCCAGGTAACTGCCCAGCGGCACCGCCACCACCGTTCCCACCGCAATGCCGCTGAAGATGATCGACAAGGCCCGGGGCAGCAGCGCAGCCGGCACCAGGCGCATCGCCACGGCGGCCGCCATGCTCCAGAAACCGCCCAGCGCGATGCCCAGCAATACCCGCATCGCCAGCAGCACCGCCATGCTCGACGACAGCGCGACCAGCAGGTTGGAGGCGATCATCAGCGTGGAAAAACCGAGCAGCACCACTCGGCGGTCCAGCCCGCGCGTCAGGCCAGGCAGCAGCAGCCCGGCAAACAACGCCACCACGGCCGTCACCGTCACCGCCTGGCCCGCCAACGCCTCCGACACGCCCAAGTCCCCGGCCATCGGCGTCAGCAAGCTCGCCGGCAGGTACTCCGCCGTCAGCAGGCCGAACACGCCCATCGCCAGCGAGAACACCGCCATCCAGGCCGCCGCCGCCGGTGCCGCCTGGTCCGCACTGCCAAGTTCGGCAGGGGAGGCGGAGTTGCAAACGCCATCATTCATCGCAAGACATCCCTGGAAATAAAATCGTGAGCAGAGTCTAGGGTCCGGATTCGGGATGATCTATGATGGATACTCCTGTATTTTTGATCGAAACACCTGGGCTACAAAAATGCCGGAACAGTTTGCCCTCTCGTCCGATCTCATCAGCGAACTGCTGACCGGCATGCGCCTGCGCGGCATCGAGTACCGGCGCATCCAGGTCGGGTCCTCCTTCGGTCTGCGCTTCGAGGCCCGGCCCGGCCATGGCTACTTCCACTATCTGGCGGTCGGCTCTGCGCTGCTGCGCAGCGCAGATGGTGCCCTGCATGAACTGTCGGCCGGCAATGCCGCGTTCATTCCCCAGGGAGCGGCACATGAACTTCTCTCCCGTCCGGATGCGCCCGCGCAGGACATTGGCAGCTTCGAGGCGGCGCCGCTGGGCGACGCCGTCAGCGCGGTGGATGCGTGTCCCAGCACCAGCGTCGTCCCCAGCGCCATCCTGTTCTACGGATGCATGGAATTCGACCTGGGCGGCATGCAGGGGCTGGGCAGGCTGATGCCCGGCCTGATGCTGGTCGATGCCGGCAGCGAGCGCTATCCCGGGCTGCTGCCGATACTGGCCTCGATGAAAGGCGAAATCTGCTCCGGGCGGGTCGGCTTTGCCGGCATCCTGGCGCGCCTTGCCGAAGTGGTGGCGGCGATGATCGTGCGCGGTTGGGTCGAATGCGGCTGCGACAACGCATCCGGGCTGGTGGCCGCGCTGCGCGATCCGCGGCTGGCCCGCGCGATCCTGGCCCTGCACCGGCACCCCGGCCGCGACTGGACGGTGGCGGAACTGGCGGCCGAGTGCCGCGTCTCGCGATCGGTCTTTGCGCAACGTTTCGAGGCGACCATCGGCATGCCGCCGCTACGCTACGCGACGGAGTTGCGGATGCGCCTGGCCAGCCAGTGGCTGGCCCAGGACAACATCTCCATCGATGCCGCCGCGGAACGGCTCGGCTACACCTCCCAGGCGGCTTTTAGTCGTGCGTTCAAACGCATCACCGGCCAGCCCCCCGGCGCGGTTCGGCAAGGCCGCCGGCCTGTCGATGCGTGAGGCAGGGGTGTCCTGGCGACTCGATCAGCGGCCGGCTCAGCGGCTGATCTGGATCACGAGCTTGCCGAAGTGGCCGGCACCCTCGAGCGCGTCGTAGGCCGCTTCCGCCTGTTCGAACGAAAAGACCTGGTCGATCTGGGGCTTGATCCCGGTCGCGACGATGGCACGCAGCGAAGACACCGGCCCCACATAGATGCCTTGCAGCGTGATGCGCTTCTCCAGGATCGCCGCGGTGTTGATCGGACCGTCGAAGCCGGTGAGGACCCCCATCAGCGAGATTCGTCCCCCCATTCGCGTGGCCGCCAGGGTCTTGTTCAACGTGGCTGGCCCTGCCGGATCGATCGCTAGGTCCGCACCAACGCCCTGCGTCAACTTCAGCACTTCCTCTTCCCATGCAGGCGTGGTGCGGTAGTTGATGACGTGATCGGCGCCGAGCGCCTGGGCACGCGCAAGTTTGGCGTCCGAGCTGGAGGTGATGATGACGCGTGCGCCGGCCAGCTTGGCCAGTTGCAAGGCGAAGATGGAGACGCCGCCGGTCCCCAGCAAAAGAACCGTTTCTCCCGGCTGCACGGGGCGGCGCTCGAACAGTGCCGACCATGCCGTCACCCCGGCGCACGGGAGCGTCGCGGCTTCCTCGAAGGTCATCCACTCGGGGATGTGCACCAAGCCGGTGGCCGGCACCACGATGCGATCGCGCAGCACGCCATCGGCACCCGGCGCACCGAGGCTCGACGCCTGCTTGCTCTCGTTGATGTCGCCTTCGACCCAGGCGGGCATGAAGCCGATCACCACGCGGTCGCCGTTGGCGAACCCGCTCACCCCTTCGCCGACGCTCGAAACCACCCCCGCGCCATCGGACAGCGGCACCGCGTCCTTGAACCGCTTAGTCATGATGAGGTCGCGGTAATTGAGCGATGCCGCACGCAGGTCGATGGAGACTTCGCCCTCGCCCGGTGGGACGTCCTGCGTTTGAGCGAGGGCCAGCCGTGGCTGCTGTTGGCCGGTCAGTGTGTAACTGCGCATTGAAGACTCCTGGTGGTCCGCAGTAGGAGGCGTGCAGAGTGCAGCTGTGGCTACACTTGGACAAGTACACACAAAAAAAGCATCTACTATCATGAATGATATTAATAAGGCGCGTCGCAACCGCCGAAACGCGAGCCGAACGGGTTGCGCCGTCGAGGCGACCCTGTCGGTCATCGGTGGGGTATGGAAGCCGGTGCTGCTGTTCCACCTGCTCGAAGGCAAGCTGCGTTTCAATGCCCTGAGCCGCCGTGTTTCATCGGCGACCCCCCGGATGCTCACGTTGCAACTGCGCGAACTTGAGGCCGACGGCATCATCACGCGCACCGTCTACGCGGAGGTGCCACCAAAGGTCGAATACGAGTTGACCGACCTCGGCCGATCCCTGCAGCCAGTGTTGTTGACGATGCGCAACTGGGGGGAGCAGTTGAAGGCGTTGGAGTTGCAGGACAAGCCTGTGTAACCAGGCATTCGCGCAATGCTCGGCAAACCACGGCGCCGGGCGTGCCGCTTCAGGAATCTGACCGGCAAATGCCAGCAAACCGCGTGTACCGGCATTGCCGCGCTGGCCGTCCGCGCGGTCCACGGGGCCTGGCTTATCACCTGTGGACATGTGCTCATGATCTATCGCCAGCGTGGTTCTAACCGTTCCTTTACACGCTCGGGCGGCGGCACGGGCACAACGGTCCGGGTCTTTGGTCTGGGGAGCACTCCATGAGCACGCATATCGCCGTCATCGGCGCCGGCTTCTGCGGCGCGGCGCTGGCCCGCGAGTTCTCGCGCCAGGCCGGTGCGGACATCCGCATCACCCTGGTGGGCATGGCCGAGAGCTTCGGCGCCGGCGTGGCCTATGGCGCGGCGCGGCCGGAACACTTGCTCAACGTGCGCGCCAAGGACCTGGGCATCGATCCTGACCACCCGGGCGGCTTCGCCGACGCGCTGCGCCTGAGCGAGTCGGGGCGGCTGGACTTCCTGCCCCGGCTGGCCTACGGCGACTACCTGCGCGGCGAGCTGGAGCAGGCGATTGCCGCTTCGACCGCAACCATCGAGCGCCAGCCGCATGAAGCGATCGCGCTGGAGCGCGAGCGCCACGGTTTCCGCACCTTCCTGGCCAATGGCGACGTCTTCCACAGCGACCGGGTGGTACTGGCGGTTGGCGCGCTGGCACCGCAGTCGCTGGCCGGCATCGGGCCGCGCCTGAGCGTGCATCCGCGCTACATCGGCTGGCCTTGGCAAGGCGACGTGCTCGACCGCATCGACGCCGACGCCGACGTGCTGATCGTCGGTGCCGGATTGACCATGATCGATGTCGCACTGTCCCTGCGCACGCGTGGCCATCGTGGCCGGCTGCGCGCGATCTCCCGCCGTGGCTTGCCCCCGCAGGCGCACCTGCGCAGGCCTGGTGCGCCGCTGGAGCTGCCACCGCACCTGCTGCGAGCGTTCCGTGACGCCGACCTGGGCGCAGTGGTGCGTGGCGTGCGCCAACTGGCCGCGCGGCTGGATGACTGGCGCCGCGTGATCGATGCACTACGTCCGCACCTGCAACCGCTGTGGCGTGCACTGGAACCGCAGCAGCGGGCGAGTTTCCTGCGCCACTTGCGCCCGTACTGGGAAGTGGCGCGTCACCGCGTGGCGCCAGCGGTGTCGGACCAGATCGAGCAGATGCGCGCTTCCGGCCAGCTGGACATCCGCGCAGCCCGGCTATTGCGCGCACGCTGGGTACCGGACGGATTGGAAACGGTGATCCGCGAACGCGGCAGCGAGACCGTACAGACCGCCCATTACGACGCACTGATCCGGGCCACCGGCCTGGACACCGACGTCGACCGCACCAGCGATCCGCTGGTCGCCAGCATGCGCGAATCCGGCCTGCTGCGCCCCGATCCACTGGGGCTGGGCCTGGAGGTCGACGCAGGCTTCCAGGTGCAGGACGCGTCCGGTCATCCGGTCGAAGGCCTGTATTGCGTCGGTCCGTTGCTGCGCGGTGCGTTGTGGGAGATCACCGCAGTTCCGGAGTTGCGGGTGGCCGCGCGCCAACTGGCCACGCAGGTGCTGGCCGGCCCGTCCCCGGCACTCGGTGCCGCAGCACCGGGTTGTCGCTCATTACGCGCCTAGCGGCGCAACCAGCGGCGGCCGGCCGGCGTTTTCGCCGGTGTAGTACGCATGCGCGCTGGCGCTGTGGCGAGTTGTAGGGAGCGCATCGGCCCAGAGTAGAATCCCGAGGATTGGCTGCCGGAAGAGTAGGCGGCCCTCCCGGCAGGTAACGGCTCTTGTCCCCAGGCAGTTCTCCAGCAACATCCATCGTCAGTGAATCCGGCCCCGGCGCGAGCGTGATCGTGCTGGAGGACGATGAATCGCTGCGCGAGGAAATCCTGCTGCCTGGCTTGCACGACTATGGTTTCGACGTGGCCGGCGCGGGCAGCGCGGGCGAGTTGTATCGCACGCTGCTGGCGCGTCGCTTCGATCTGGCCGTGCTCGACATCGGGCTGCCCGACGAAAGCGGACTGAGCGTCGTCGGGCATCTGCGCCAGTTGCTGCCCGATCTGGGCATCGTGATGTTGACCGCCAACAGCGCCCGCGAGGATCGCATCGATGCGCTCAGCCAGGGAGTGGATGCGTATCTGCAAAAGCCAGCCGATGTGGAGGCGCTGGCGCTGACCTTGCGCAACTTGCTGCGCCGCCTGCGCGGCGCGGTGGCCGCCACGCCGCTGCGCGCGTCGATACCGGGGTACTGGCAGTTGCAGTCCGATGGCTGGTGTCTGGCGGCACCGGGTGGAAGGATCGCGGCCTTGACGGTGTCCGAGCGCAGCGTGCTGCGGCAGTTGGACCTGCGCCGGGGGCAAGCGGTGTCGCGCGAAAAACTGATTGCCAGCCTGGTCGAGGACATCAACGATTTCGATCCGCACCGCCTGGAGATGCTGGTCCACCGTCTGCGCCGCAAGGCCGCAGGCATCGCCGGCGACGGCCCGGCATTTCCACTGATGTCCTCGCGCGGGCTGGGCTACCTGCTGGCCGAGTGATGGCGGGCGGCTACGACACCGATGCCAGATTTACCGCAGCGGTGTGCTGCAACGGTGTTGCGGCAAGCGGCAAGCGCAGCAGGAAACAGGTGCCTTCGCCGGCTGCCGTACTCACCGAAATATCGCCGCCGGCGGCGCTGACGATGTCGCTCATCACCGACAATCCCAGCCCGGTCCCCTGGCCCATGGGCTTGGTGGTGTAGAAGGATTCGAAGATGTGCGGCAGCACGTCGTCGGGAATACCCGGGCCGGAGTCGCGCAGGCGGATTTCGACCAGGCTGCCGGTGGCATCGCTGGCGCAATCGATCGTGAAGCAGCCTTCGCCGGCGAGCGCGTCGCGCGCATTGGAAGCGATGTTCAGCACCATCAACTCCAGTTGGTCCCGGTCCATGCGTACCGCCATCGCGGTATCGGTGCACTCCATCCGTACGCGCACCTGCGACGGAAACAACTGCCGCACCATCGGCTGCAATTCGCGCAGCGCAGCGCCGACGTCGAACAGCACTGGCTGCGAGGTGTCGCAACGGCTGAAGTTGAGCAGCTTGCGACTGATGGCGTGCGCGCGCCGCGCTGCCATTTCGATCCCGCCCATCGCCTTGACCAAGGCATCGGTGCCGCGATCGGCCAACTGCTCGCGGCGTTGCGCATAGCCGGAGATCACGTTGATGACGTTGTCGAAATCGTGCGCCACCCCGGAGGCCAGGCGACCGACCACCTCGAGTTTTTGCGCGTGCAGCAGTTGTTCCTGAGCACGTTCGCGTTCTGCCATCTCGTGCCGCAGCTGCTGGTTGGCCAGCTCCAGGTCGCGCCGTTGCCGGTTGGCTTCGGCCAGGCTCTCTCGCAATGCGGTCACGGTGCGATCAAGCAATAGCGTAATCAGCAGGTAGGCACCCAGGGTGACCAGCACCAGCCCGCCCAGTGCGAACGCCGCAGGCGGATGCGCGGGGCCGGCATCGCGCAACAGGTCCATCAGTGCGCTGCCCATGCATATGGCCGCCAGTGCCAGGAATACCATCCACAGCGCGCGCCGGCCCAGGACCAGGCCGCTTATCCCCAGCGGCAGCAGCGGCAGCGGATCGTTGCTGAGGTTGCTCACGCCGATGCGCGAATAGACCGCCGCCAGGCACACCAGCAACGCGGTGATGAATACCATCACCGCGCCGCGCAGGTGGCCAAAGCGGATCATCGCCAGGCTGGTCCACGACACCGTGCCGACCAGCAACATGCCGACGAGCGCGAACCAGGTGTCGATCGGAACCGGCAGCGCCCGTGACGGCAACGACACCGCGTACAACGCGGTATTGGCGAAGGCGATCAGGCCGACCAGCGCGAACAGCAGTTGCAGCACCGGCGCATTGCGCAGGTCCACGGGGTCGGAGATCGGCAGGTCACCGAGCCAGCGGCGGATCGAGCGGAGCCTGGGGCGCACGGTGGGATATGGCGGGCGGCTACGGGGGAAGCCGAAGACTACCCGATGCCTCACCAATAATGTGAGCAAGCGAAATTTTCGTTTTATTTCACCTGGTTACGTGCGTGACATCACGCCGAACGCATGCCCAATATCGGGCCACGGGGCCATGGCACAGCAAGGTCGAGCAAGGCTGCCAGGCAACGCCGGCAGCGGCACTGCCATGGCACTTCTCCAACAACGCCTAGGGGCACGTCATGAACAGAATCCATTGCAAGGTCTGGAGCCGGTCGCGCGGCCACTACATCGTGGCTTCGGAACCGGTCAGGGGGCATCGCCCGGCCAATACCGCCACTTCTTCGGCGAGCCCGAAAGGCCGGCTATGCCTGCTGGCCGCCGTGATCGGTCTGATGGGCGCCGAGGCCTGGGCCGCCGATGCTGTGGCAGCGGTCGCCACGCAGGCCGTCGTGCCGCAGGACACGGCCGCTGTCGAAGACAGCGTCGCGCAGTTCCAGGCCAACGGCAGCGAGGAGGGACAGGACGACATCGGCGCCTACGCCGAAGGCGAATACAGTACCGCCGCCGGCGAGGCCAGCAATGCGATCGGCTATGGCGCCTCGGCGTTCGGTGCGGGTGCCACCTCGATCGGTAGCTACGGCGTGGCACTGGGCTACGCGGCCAACGCGATCGGCAGCAACGCCGCGGCGCTGGGCAATGGCGCTTCGGCCACCGCCGATGCCAGCGTTGCGATCGGCGGCAAGGCGGTGGGCGAGGATGGCGAAGCGCTGTACTGGTTCACCGATAACTGGGGTACTCCGACCGAGCCGGTGGGCGGCGGGGTGACCGAAGCCAGCGGCATCGGCTCGACCGCGGTGGGCGCCTCGGCGCAGGCCACTGGCGAGCTGTCCAGCGCGCTGGGCCTTTTCGCGCGCGCGCACGGCCAACAGAGCACCGCGATGGGTATCGCCGCGCAGGCCGAAGCGGACTACAGCACCGCCTATGGCGCGCTGTCCTCGGCCACTGGGGATGCCTCGATGGCGATCGGCGTCAATACCAGCGCCAGCGGCGACGAAGGCGTAGCGGTGGGCGGCATGTACTCGGTTGCCGGCGGCACAGTTAAGACGCAGGCCAACGGCCGGGCCTCGACTGCGGTGGGCGTCGGGGCCCAGGCCAATGGACTGCGCTCGGTGTCGCTGGGGGCCACGGCATTTTCCTGGGGCGACGATTCGATAGCGGTCGGCCGCAACGCGATCACGCTCGGCAACTACACGATCGCGATCGGCTACCTGGCGCGGACCAGCTACGACGGCAGCATCGCGATCGGCCAGAACGCGATCTCGGCATCGACCAGCGGCGTGGTGCTGGGCGCGAACGCGCAGACCCACTACAACGCCGGCAACGCCACCGCGCTGGGGGCCAGCACCTATGTCAATGGCGTGGCCAACAGCACGGCGATAGGCTACAACGCGCGCGCCGGGGTGTACGTGGCGCCCGCCAACTGGTGGGAAAGCGGCAGCTACATCGGCGTCGACAGCGTGGCGCTGGGCGCCAACTCGCTGGCCAACCGCGACAACGTGGTCTCGATCGGTGATTCGACCACCGGCCTGACCCGGCAGATCGTCAACGTAGCCGCCGGTACCGAGGGCACCGATGCGGTCAACCTCGAGCAGTTGAACGAAGTGGCATCGAACGTGGGCGCGGTGGCCGACCGTGCGGCGACCTACGACGATGCAAGCAAGGACAGCCTGAGCCTGGCCGGTGCCGACGGTTCGGTGCTGCGCAATCTGGCCGACGGCGAGGTCAGCGCCAGCAGCCGCGACGCCGTCAACGGCCGCCAGGTCCATGCATCGTTGGATAGCCTGGCCACCGCGCTGGGGGGCGACAGCCAGGTGGGCGCCGGCGGCGTCATCACCGGCACGCACTACAGCATCCAGGGCGACAGCTACTACAGCGTGGGCGATGCGCTCGGCGCGCTGGATGCGGCGTTGTTCGGCCTGGACAGCCGGGTGGGCGGCGTGGAGCAGGTCTCTGGCAAGCTGGTCGCCGACACCGGTACCGGCAACGGCCTGACCGTGGGCGAAGGCAGCCATGCGGCCGACGCCACCGATACCGCGCTGGGGGCAGGCTCCAAGATCGATGCGGACAGCGGCACGGCGGTGGGTGCGGACAGCCGCATCAGCGCCAACGCCACCGATGCCGTGGCGGTGGGCGCGCGTGCCAGCGTCAGTGAAGCCTCCGGCACGGCGGTAGGCGCCGATGCCTCGGTCACGGCGCGGAACGCGGTGGCACTGGGTCGCGGTTCGGTGGCCGAACGTGCCGATACGGTGTCGGTGGGCAGCACCGGCGCCGAGCGCCAGATCACCAATGTGGCCACGGGTACCGCCGCCACCGACGCGGCCAACGTGGCCCAGGTGCAGGCCGGCGACGCGGCCACGTTGAGTTCGGCCAACCGCTACACCGACAACCAGGTGAGCACACTCAACAGCAACCTGGATAGTTGGAAGGGTGAGGTCAACCAACGCTTCCAGAACCTGGACCGGCGCCTGGACAAGATGTCGGCGATGAGCGGTGCCTACGCCGGCATGGCGATGAACACCGCCGGTCTGGCGGGGCAGAACCGCGTGGGCGTCGGCGTGGGAGCGCAGGGTGGCGAACGCGCGCTGGCGGTGGGCTACCAGCGTGCGGTCGGCAACCGTGCCAGCGTGTCGTTGGGCGGCGCGTTCTCCGGCGACGAGAAGAGCGTCATGGCGGGTGCGGGCTTTAGCTGGTGACACAGCGCTGGTGCGCTCGCGGGCGCCATTCCGATTCGAAATCCCGATCCTGGAGAACACAGACATGAGCAACAAGAAATCCCTTGGCCTGGCGATCGGCGCGATCCTGGCCGCGTCGATGTTGCAGGCAACCGCAGCCAACCGCGCGACGGAACTGAAGATCGTTCCGATGGCCGCCGGCGATGCCGCGGCCAGTCCGGCGGGCGCGTCGCGGCTGATCGTCAAATACCGTGCCGGCAACGCTGGCAACGCGCGCACGACGATGGCGTCGGCAGTCGCCCGGGTGGGACTGGTGCAGAGCGGCAAGGCCGGTACTTCGAGCGCCAAGGCGCTGGAGGCGAAAGTGTTGCGCAAACAGGCCTCCGGCGCGCAGGTGCTGCGGGTCTCGCGCAGGCTCAGCAGCGTAGAGCTGGACAATCTGCTGACCGAGTTGCGCGCCGATCCTGCGGTGGAATACGCCGAGGTCGATACGATGATGCAACCGGTCAAGGACCTGAGCGTTGGCGTCGTATCGCCGCTGCGCGAGACCGCAGCGAGCCTTCCGGCGGCGAGCGTGCAGTCCCGCCCGGACGATCCTTATTTCGCCGGTTACCAGTGGCACCTGCTGGAGGGGCCCGGCGGCATCCACGCCCCTGCGGCCTGGGACATCTCCACCGGCGCAGGCGTGGTGGTGGCGGTACTCGATACCGGCATCTTGCCGGACCACCCGGACCTCAAGAGCGGCCAGCACATCCTCGAAGGCTACGATTTCATCAGCGATGCCGCGACCTCCCGCCGCAGCAGCGACGCACGCGTCGCCGGCGCACTGGACTACGGCGACTGGACCGAAAGCGGGAACGAATGCGGCCGGCCAGTGGAAGACAGCTCCTGGCACGGTACCCACACCGCCGGCACGGTTGCCGAGCTGACCAACAACGGCATCGGCGGTGCCGGTGTCGCGCACGATGCGCAGGTGCTGCCGATACGCGTGCTCGGCCGCTGTGGCGGCTATGCCTCCGATATCGCCGACGCCATCGTCTGGGCGTCGGGCGGCCAGGTCGAGGGCGTGCCGGACAATGCGCATCCCGCCGAGGTGATCAGCTTGAGCCTGGGCGGCGCCGGCACCTGTTCGGCCACCTACCAGAACGCGATCGATACCGCCGTGAGCAACGGCAGCGTAGTGGTGGTGGCGGCCGGCAACAACGCCGCCAACGCGAACAATTACAGCCCGGCCAGTTGCAACAACGTCATCACTGTCGGTGCAACCGGCATCACCGGCGCGATGGCGTACTACTCCAACTACGGTAGCAAGGTCGATCTGTCCGGTCCCGGTGGTGGCGGCCAGTACGACACCGGCAATGACGGCTGGGACGGCTACGTGCTGCAGGCCGGCTACAGCGGTGCGACCACGCCGAGCTCGGGCGAGTACCGCTATGTCGGCATGGCCGGTACTTCGATGGCGGCGCCGCACGTTGCCGCCACTGCGGCGCTGGTACAGAGCGCGCTTGTGGCGGCCGGTGCGTCCGTGCTCAGCGCCGCCGACATGGAAAGCCTGCTCAAGCGCACGGTCACCACCTTCGCCATCACTCCGCCCGGTGCCACGCCGGTCGGCACCGGCATCCTCAATGCCAAACTGGCGGTGGACAAGGCACTGGAAGCCGCGTGCGACGAGGCGACCCAGGAATGTCCGCTGGTGGCGCTGCCGCTGGCCAACAAGGTGGCCAGCACGCAATTGACCGGGGTGGATTCCAGTCAGTCGCTGTATTCGTTCGAGGCCAGCGCCGGTAGCGCATTGACGCTCATGACCTATAGCGGCAACGGCAACCTCAAGCTGTACGTCCGCTTTGGCGGCGAGCCCTCGGCCGAC
>JAATFS010000159.1 GCA_015655035.1 Lysobacterales bacterium
ACGCTCGCGCGGGGCGAATCCGGTGTGGATCATCGCGCCAGCCAGGTCCTTGCGCTCGCCGATGCGGATGCGGCGGTCGTTGAACACTGCGCCGGCGCCACGGCTGGCGGTGAACAGCTCGTTGCGCAGCGGGTCGAAGATCACCGCGTCGAGCGGTTCGCCGTTTTCCACCAGCGCGATCGATACGCAGTAGTGCGGGAAACTGCGCAGATAGTTGCTGGTGCCGTCGAGCGGGTCGATCACCCAGGTGTAGCGGCCGCTCTTGCCGCCCTGCACGCCGCCTTCCTCGCCGAAGATGGCGTATTCCGGGTAGGCGCGCTTGAGTTCCTTGATGATGACCTTTTCGGCATCGGCATCCACTTCGCTCGCATAGTCCATGCGACCTTTCTGCACGATATTCAGTGCTTCGAGCTTGTTGATGTTGCGCAACAGTACATTGCCGGCGAGGCGGGCGGCTTTGACCATGACGGTGACGGCTGGGTTCTGCATGGCAAAGACTCCCGTGAAGGCAGAAAGGTAGGACTGGCGGAGGAAAAGAGCGAACCGGCGCGAAGGCCGGCCGCGCAGTTTACCATCTACGACCGTCCTGCTCCCAACTATCCGTTCATGCCCGCCACCCGTCGCATCCGTTTCGTTCTCGTCGGCACCCAGCATCCCGGAAATATTGGCGCGGCCGCGCGTGCAATGAAGACGATGGGGCTGCACCGGCTGGTATTGGTCGCGCCGCTGCGGGCCCTGGACGAGGATGCCTACCGGCGCTCGGCGGGCGCCGAGGACGTACTTGGCGATGCGCCGGTGTTCGGTTCGCTGGCCGAGGCTGTGGCCGACTGCACCCTGGTGATCGGCTGTACCGCGCGCTCGCGCCGGGTATCGCTGGAGGAACTGCTGCCGGCCGATGGCGGGCGCCGCGCACTGGCCAAGGCGGTCGAGCCGGCCGAGGTCGCGTTCGTATTCGGACGCGAGCGAACCGGGCTGACCAACGAGGAGTTGCAGCTGTGCCATGCCGCGGTGCACATCCCGTCCGATCCGGCGTTCAGTTCGCTCAATCTGGCCGCTGCCGTGCAAGTGCTCGCCTACGAGGTACGGCTGGCGCAGCTGACCCAGCTGCAGCTGTCCGAGTCCCGGCAGGCGGCTCCGCAGGTGGCCGGTCCGCGCGAAAGTGCAGCCAGTCATGCACAGTTGGAAGGAATGTTCGGACAGCTGGGCGAGGCATTGGACGACATCGACTTCCACAAGGGCAGGGCGCCGGAGTCGGCGATGCGCAAGCTGCGGCGGCTGTTCCTGCGCGCCGAATTGAGCGAGCAGGAAGTGCGGCTGCTGCGCGGCATCCTGTCCGACGCGCAGCGCATGGCCCGGCTGGCAGGCAAGGCGGGAAGCTGACGGCTGTCACATTTTTGTTGTTTCCGATAGGCTCTTGCGAGCTTATTGCGGGGTGCCGGTTTTGCGTGGTCTAGGTAGCTTTGTTGTCGCGTGCTGGCTTTCGCTGATCTGCGGCGTGGTTGCCGTCGATGCGACAGCCGCATCCTCTTCGGTGTTGGTGCTTGGACGTATCAGCGACGATCCCAAATGTCACTATGATCAGCTCAAGCCACTGCTGGACTATGTGGTGCCACGGATGCGCTCGGTCGGGATCCGCAGTGGTGAGATCCTGATGGCGCAGGACCCCCTGCAGATGGCGAGCTACCTGCGCCGTGGTCGCGTGGACTGGGTCACCGAGACGGCCGGCAACGCCATGCTGCTGCAACAGCGCAGCGGCGCGCAGGCCTTGTTGATGACCGAGCGGAGTGGCGTGCGCGAGTATCACTCGGTGTTCTTTGTGCGCCGCGACAGCCCCATACGCCGGTTGGACGAGCTGCGCGGGCACACCCTCGCATTGCAGAGCCGCTCCTCCACCAGTGCCTATCTGTTGCCGGTGCTGACCTTGCTGCGCAATGGCATGCGCCCGGAGATCCTGTTGTCGCCCCTCGATGCGCCGGCAGTTGATTCGGTGGGCTATATGTTCGTGCGCGAGGAGCCCAGCATCGCGGTCTCGGTACACAAGCGGCTTGTCGACGCCGGTGCGTTCAGTAATCTCGACTGGGATGACAAGAGCGCCATTCCGGCCGCGTTCAAGCGCGATTTCCGCGTCATCCATGCCACCGGACCGGTGCCGCGTGCGCTGGAGATGGTGCGAAGAGGGCTGGATCCGGCGGTGAAAAAACGCTTGCGCGAGGTGCTGCTGCAAGCTGCGTCGGATCCGGCCGCCGCTCCGGCACTGAAGGCGTTCTTTGGAACCACCGGCTTCTTCCTGCTGGACGACGAAACCCAGCGGCGCTTGCACGAACTGAGACTCGGGGCTCAGCTCGTCAGGATGAACGTGGAATGATCCGCGTGCGCTGGGGTATGCAGGCCAGGTTCCTGTTGGTGATGGTGCTTGCCTTTGTACTGCTTGCCGGGATTGTGGCGATGATGTTGCAGCGCCAGGCCAGCATGCAGCGCGAGGTCCGAACCCTCAGTGGCCAGGTCCTGCATGAATTGTTCGATCGCAGCCTGCGCACGCGAGGGGAAGCCTTGGCGGCAGAGCTTGCCGACGCGCTTGCCAACCCGATGTACTACTCGGATCTGGGGGCCATGGGCGAGCTGTTGCGCCGCATCGCTCACCAGCCGGTCGTGAGCTACGTATTCGTTTACGACACCGAGGGGAGGCTGGTTCACGACGGGTCGGTCTACATCCCGGGTTACGGCCAGCCCCTGCGCGATCCGCTGGCGGCCAAGGCGCTGGCGGCAGACACCCGGTTGATCCAGTCCACGGCCACGACGCTGGAAGTGGCGGTGCCGATCATGATCGGTGCCAAGCGGATCGGCGGGGTTCGCGTCGGCATGTCGCGGGTGCGCGTGAACGACCTGGAAGCCAGGGCCAACGAGGGCTTGAGCAATCGCCTGGCGGAGATAGGCAAGCGCGACCTGGGCTGGCTGCTGTTGCTGCTGGCGGGCATGGCGGTGCTGTCGGGGCTGTTGGCGATCTACATACAGCGCACCTTGGTGGCGCCTATTCGGGGATTGGCCGCGGCCGCGCGCCAGATCGAGAGCGGCGACTATGCGGTGGCCCTGCCGCAAAGCCGCCGTCACGACGAAATCGGCGAGCTGGTAGGTGCTTTCGGCCGCATGAGCGAGAGTATCGCCCGGCACGATCGCGAAGTACGCCGAATGGCCTATACCGATGCGTTGACCGGGCTGACCAACCGATTGGCGTTCCGCGAAGGCCTGGACCATCACCTGATGGCCGCGCGCAGCTCCGGCAAGCAGTTGGTGCTGTTGTTCACCGACATCGACGATTTCAAGCGGGTCAACGACACCTTGGGCCACGAGGCCGGCGACGAGGCGCTGTTGCAGTTCTCCAGCCGCATCAGCCGTGCCGTCGGTGCGCTGGGCGGCGATGACGCGATGCTGGCCCGCTTTGGCGGCGACGAATTCGTGATCCTGTTGCAGGGCGGCAATGTCCCCTTGCAGGCTGCGCAACTGGCCGATCGCCTGGTGCACGAGCTGGGGCGGCCGTTGAACGTACAGGGGCGCGAGGTGTTCCTGGGTATCTCGATCGGCATCACGCTGTTTCCGGACGATGCCAACGATGCCACCACGCTGTTGAAAAACGGCGATATCGCGATGTACCAGGCCAAGGTGGCCGGCAAGAACTGCCACCGCTTCTACAGCCGGGCGATGGATCGCGCGGTCGAACGGCGCGTGCACATGGAGCATGAGCTGCGCGGGGCCTGGGAGCGCGACGAGCTGCGCCTGGTCTACCAGCCCATCTACCGGATCCAGGATCGCGTGCTGGTCGGGGTGGAGGTGTTGCTGCGTTGGCAGCACCCGACGCTGGGAACCATTCCGCCGTCGGTATTCATCGACATCGCCGAACAGACCGGCCTGATCGAGATAATCGGCCCCAGGGTGCTGCGGACCGCCTGCCTTGATGCGGCCGGCTGGCGGACCCCGGAGTCCGGGTTGTTCATTTCCGTCAACGTATCGCCGCGGCAGTTGCGCAGCGGCGAGCTGCTGGATACGGTCGCGCGTTGCCTGGAAGAGTCCGGCTTGCCGCCCGCACGGCTGCATCTGGAACTGACCGAGACCGCCGTGATCGGTGACGAATTGTTGGCAGCCGGCTTGCTGGACAAGCTGCACAGCACCGGCGTGAATGTGTGGCTGGACGATTTCGGCACCGGGTTCTCCGGGCTGAGCCACCTGCGCCAGGTGCCGGTAGACGGGGTCAAGATCGACAAGAGCTTCGTTGCTGATCTGCAGCGCGACCCGGACGATCTTGCATTGACCAGCGCGATCATTGCGATGGCGCATTCGTTGGGTATCACGGTGGTGGCCGAGGGCATCGAACAGGAAGCCCAGTACGAGCTGTTGCGCGAACGCGGCTGCGATCTGGGGCAGGGCTACTGGTTCAACCGGCCGATGAGCTCGGCCGACCTGGCGAGGTTGCTGGCCTCGCTGTGAGCGGCGCCGGAGTGGCCGGGCCCGCCGTCTAAAGCGGGCGCTTGCCGGTATCGCCGGCGATCTCGCGCACCAGCCGTGGCACCAGATAGCCGGACAGGCGGGCAGCCAGTTCGGCATGCAGTGCCCGGGCACGGGCATCCTCCACTTCGAAATGGGCCACGCCCGCGACCCGGTCGAGCTGATGCAGGTAGTACGGCAGCACGCCGGCGGCGAAGCTGCGCTCGCTCAGCGCGGCGAGGGCCTGGACGCTGTCGTTGACGCCGCGCAGCAGCACCGCCTGGTTCAGCACCTGGGCGCCGCTGGCGCGCAGTGCCGCCATCGCCGTATCCACGCTGGCATCGAATTCGTTGGCGTGATTGGCATGAATGACGAAGGCGACCGGCCAGGGCAGGCTGGCCAGCCATTTCAATAGAGGCGCATCGACGCGCTCGGGCAGCACCACCGGCAGGCGGCTGTGTATGCGCAGTCGCTTTAGGTGCGGGATCGCGGCCAGCGCGTCGGTCAGTTCGGCAAGCTTGGAGGTGGACAGCGACAGCGGGTCGCCGCCGGACAGCAGCACCTCGTCGATCGAGGGATCGGCGGCAATGGCCGCCACCGCCTCGCGCCAGCCCTCGCGCGCGGCGGTTTCCTCGGCATAGGGGAAGTGCCGCCGGAAACAATAGCGGCAGTGCACCGCACAACTGCCGGTCGCGACCAGCAGGGCGCGACCACGGTACTTCTGGATCACGCCGGTGGCCTTCCTGGCCGCGCCGTCGCCGACTGCGTCCAGCGCGAACCCCGGTACGACCCGCATTTCGTCGGCCAGCGGCAGTACCTGCCGCAGCAGCGGATCGTCCGGATCGCCCACGCGCATGCGCGCGACGAAGCCGCGCGGTACCCGTAGCGCGAACTGGGCTGCCGCCGCCTCGCTCAGTTGGGCGCCAATGGCCTCCAGCCCCAGTAGTTCCAGCAGCTCGCGCGGGTCGCGCACCGCGTCGCGCCACAGCTGCTGCCAGCGCGGCGGCTGTAGCGTCTCGGCGGCGGGTAGCTGTAAGGGACTGGGGGCTGCGGTTATCATGTGCGGTCTGAAAACAAAGGCCCGCCGGTCGCGGCGGGTCTCCCATTCTATCCGGCCGGCCGCTCTCCGCGGCGGTTTTTGCCTTATCCGAGGAGCTACAGCATGGCCAGTTACGGCATGAACGACGTCAAGAACGGGATGAAGATCCTGGTCAACGCCGAACCCGCGATCATCACCGACACCGAGTACGTCAAGCCGGGCAAGGGCCAGGCGTTCACCCGGGTGAAGTACCGTTTCATCAAGTCCGGGCGCGTGGTCGAGCTGACCATGAAGGCTACCGACAACCTGGAGGCCGCCGACGTGGTCGACACCGACATGCAGTACCTGTACAGCGACGGCGAGTACTGGCACTTCATGCAGCAGGAGACCTTCGAGCAGGTGCAGGCCGACAAGGCCGGCATGGCGGGCGCGGACAAGTGGCTCAAGGGCGAGGAAGAGTGCGTGGTGACGCTGTGGAACGGGATCCCGATCTCGGTACAGCCGCCGAACTTCGTTGAACTGAAGATCACCGAGACCGATCCGGGCGTCCGCGGCGATACCTCGGGCGGCGGCGGCAAGCCGGCCACGCTGGAGACCGGGGCGGTGGTGCGCGTTCCGTTGTTCGTCAGCCAGGAAGAGCTGATCCGGGTCGATACCCGTTCGGGCGAATACGTTTCGCGCGTCAAGTAATCGATCCATCGGCCGTCGCCTGCGGGCGGCGTCGTCCCTACCGGGCGCCGAGACCGCCGATGCGCCAGGCGCATTGGCGGCGGCGCCCGCTTCACACTAGTGACGCGCCAGCCGGCGCGTCATGCAAGGGCCATCCATGAGCGAACTCCACAGCATCCCAGAAAGCTGCGACTTACTGATCGAAGCCGGCCATGTCGTCCCGATCGAGCCGCATGCGGTGGTGCTGGAGGATCATGCGGTGGCGGTGCGCGATGGCGCGATCGTCGCGGTGTTGCCGACCGCCGAGGCCCGCGCCCGCTTTGCTCCCGCGCAGACGGTATCGCGGCCGGATGCGGCGCTGATCCCCGGCCTGGTCAACGCGCATACCCACAACCCGATGACGCTGCTGCGCGGCGTCGCCGACGACCTGCCGCTGATGGTGTGGCTGCAGCAGCACATCTGGCCGGTGGAGGCCGCCGTGATCGGACCCGAGTTCGTCGCTGACGGCACCACCCTGGCGATTGCCGAGATGCTGCGCGGCGGCACCACCTGCGCCAACGAGAACTACTTCTTCGCGGACGTACAGGCCGCGGTCTACAAACAACATGGCTTCCGCGCGCTGGTGGGGTCGGTGATCATCGATTTCCCCACCGCCTGGGCCAAATCGGACGACGAGTATTTCGCCCGCGCCGGTGAACTGCACGACCAGTGGCGCGACGATCCGTTGATCGGCACCGCGTTCGCGCCGCATGCGCCGTATACCGTCAGCGACGCCAACTTCGAACGCGTTCGCATGCTGGCCGACCAGTTGGACATGCAGGTGCACCTGCATACCCACGAGACCGCGCAGGAAGTGGCCGATTCGATCAAGCTGCACGGCCAGCGCCCGTTGGCGCGGCTGGATCGCCTGGGCCTGGTCAACGACCGCCTGATTGCGGTGCACATGACCCAGCTCACCGATGCGGAAATCCACCTGTGCGCAGAGCGTGGCGTGAGCGTGGTGCATTGCCCCGAATCCAACCTCAAGCTGGCCTCCGGCTTCTGCCCGGCCTGCGCCTTGCAGCGGGCCGGGGTGAACCTGGCGATCGGCACCGATGGTTGCGCCAGCAACAACGACTTGGACATGTTCAGTGAGAACCGCACCGCGGCGATCCTGGCCAAGGCGGTGGCCAACGATGCCACCGCGCTGGACGCCGCGACCACGCTGCGCGCGGCCACGCTGGGTGGCGCGCGCGCGCTCGGTTTCGGCGACAGGATCGGTTCGATCGAGGTCGGCAAGCAGGCCGACCTGGTCTGCGTGGACTTGTCCGCGCTGGAAACCCAGCCGCTGCACCACGTGTTGTCGCAGCTCATCTACGCCGCCGGTCGCCAGCAGGTCAGCGACGTCTGGATCGCCGGCAAGCCCAAGCTGGTCCAGCGCGAACTGGTCGGCATGGACACCGCCGCGCTGGTGGCCAATGCCCGCCAATGGCGCGAGCGCATCCGCAACGTTCGCGCCTGACGCCCGCCGCGCCCCAAAGCACCACGGAGATTTCCATGAACCTGCCCCGCGACCGCGTTTCCGAAAACTACGACCAAGCCGAACTGGACAAGTTCGCTGCGCTCGCCAACCGCTGGTGGGACGTCGATGGCCCGCAGAAACCGCTGCACGCTCTCAATCCGGTGCGGCTGGAGTATGTGGCGTCGCGCGTCACGCTGCCGGGGGCGCGCGTGCTCGATGTCGGCTGCGGTGGCGGCCTGCTGAGCGAGTCGCTGGCGCGCCAGGGCGCGCAGGTCACCGCCATCGACCTGGCGCCGGAGCTGGTCAAGGTGGCGCGCCTGCATGGGCTGGAGTCGGGGCTGACGGTCGACTACCGGGTACAGGCGGTCGAGGACCTGGCGGCCGAGCAGCCAGGCAGCTTCGATGCGATCACCTGCATGGAAATGCTGGAGCACGTGCCGGATCCGGCTGCCATCGTCCAGGCCTGCGGGAGCTTGCTCAAGCCGGGTGGCTGGCTGTTCCTGTCCACGCTCAACCGCACCCCGGCGGCCTTCGCGCTGGCGGTAGTCGGGGCCGAATACGTGGCGCGGTTGTTGCCCAAGGGCACGCATCACTACAAGGATTTCATCAAGCCGGCCGAGCTGGCCGCGTGGCTGCGCCAGGCCGAGCTGCAACTGGAAGACGTCAGTGGCATGCGCTACGAGCCGTGGCGTAACAAGGCCAGGCTGTCCTCGCGCACCGCGGTGAACTATCTCGCCTGTGCGACGAAGCCAGGGATTGCCGATGCGCAGTGACCCATCGCAACCGCGTGCGGGTTTCCCGCCCGCCGCGTTGTTCGATCTGGACGGCACCTTGCTCGACAGCGCGCCCGACCTGCTGGCGGCGGCCAATGCGACACTGGCCGCGCGCGGCCGCGCGCCGCTGACCCTGGAACAGCTGCGCCCGGTGGTGTCCAAGGGCTCGCGCGCGATGCTGGCGGTGGCATTCCCGGAACTGGAGTCGGACGCCCGCGAGACGCTGCTGCCCGAGTTCCTGCGGCACTACGAAAGCGTGATCGGTCAGCACTCGCAGCTGTTCGACGGCGTTGCCGAACTGCTGCAGCGGCTCGACGACAACGGTACGGTGTGGGGCGTCGTCACCAACAAGCCGGAATACCTGGCTCGCCTGATCCTGCCGCAATTGCGATGGGAGCAGCGCTGCGCGGTGCTGATCGGCGGCGATACCCTGGCCGAGCGCAAGCCGCATCCGCTACCGCTGCTGACCGCTGCCAAGCGTATCGGTATTGCCGCCGACGCCTGCGTCTATGTCGGCGACGACGAGCGCGACATACTGGCCGCCCGTGCGGCCGGCATGCGCTCGGTCGCGGTGCTGTGGGGCTACCGTCTGGAGCAGGACGTTCCTTCGAACTGGCAGGCCGACCAACTGGTCGAGCATCCCCGGCAGCTGTGGCAGGCCGAGGCTTGGCCGGCACCACCGCCCGCGTCCTGACGGTCCCGGATCAGCCATGAGCCAATCCATCGCACTCGACAGCTTTCTCGACAAATGGCGTAACCGCTGGCCTGAGTGGACGGTGGCCGAACCGTTCATTCCCGAGCGGCACCGGTCGCTGACCCTGGCCTGGTTTTCGCTGTTGCAGGAGTTCGAGGACATCATGAACATCGCCGGTGATCCGCTGCCGGCCGATGCGAAGCTGGCGTGGTGGCAGCAGGAATTGCGCGACTGGTCCG
>JAATFS010000278.1 GCA_015655035.1 Lysobacterales bacterium
CCATGTCAGCCATCCCCGCCTGCCGCTGTACCTGCTTCTACCTGCGCCGCGCCGCGCGCCGCACCTCGCTGGTCTACGACCGCGAACTGGCGTTGGTGGGACTGAGCCTCAACGAATATTCGATCCTGCGCCGCGCCAGCGAACCGAAGCAGCTCGGCACGCTGGCCGAGCACCTGGGCATGGACCGCACCACGCTGTCGCGCAACCTCAAGCCGATGCTGGCGGCCGGCTGGATTGTAGAACGGCGCGGCGATGACGCACGCCAGAAATGGATAGTCGTCAGCACGGCCGGACAACGCCTGCTGAAGCGCGCACTGCCGCACTGGCAGCGTGCGCAGGATCATATCGAGGCGCTATTCGGCAGCGTTGCCGCCACCGACCTGCACACTTCGCTGAAACGGCTTGACCAGGTGCTGCGCATCGGGGCACCGGCATGAGCGCCGCCGCTCCTACGCCCGTGGCGCGCACTTCGCAATGGGGCCTGCTGATCGCCGCCTCGGCACTGCTGATGCTCACCATGGGCGCGCGCCAGACCACCGGGCTGTTCGTGGCACCCATTCATCGCGATACCGGCATCGGCATCGCCGCGATCAGTTTTGCGCTGGCGGTAGGCCAGTTCGTCTGGGGGGCGGTGCAGCCAGTGTTCGGTGCGCTCGCCGACCAGCGCGGGCCGCTGCCGGTGCTGCTGTTCGGCGGGGTGCTGCTGGCCCTGGGGCTGGGCCTGACACCGCTGCTGCCCAGCGAGTGGGGGCTGATCCTCACCCTGGGCGTGCTGGCCGCCGCCGGTGCCGGCGCCGGCAGTTTTTCGGTACTGATCGGTGCCACCGCGCACCGGCTGGCACCCGAGCAGCGCTCGTTCGCCTCCGGGCTTATCAATGCCGGCGGCTCGCTCGGGCAATTCCTGTTCGCGCCGCTGGTGCAGTTCGTGATCGGCGCCGCCGGCTGGGCAATGGCGATGACCGCACTGGCAATGTTGTCGCTGCTGACCTTGCCGCTGGCCTGGCCGCTGCGGCGAAAGCAACCCCTGCCCCGAGCCAGCGCCGAGCCGCCGCTACCCGATGGCGGGCTGCGTGCGCAGTTGCGCGTCGCGCTGCGTGATCGCAGCTATGGGTGCCTGCACCTTGGCTTTTTTACCTGCGGCGTGCATATCGCCTTCCTGATCACCCATCTGCCCGGCGAGATCGCACTGTGCGGACTGCCGGCCAGCGTGTCGGCAGTATCGATCGCACTGATCGGGCTGTTCAACGTTGCCGGCAGCCTGGTGGCTGGCAAGCTCGGCGAGCGTTTCCGCATGAAGTGGCTGCTGTTTGCGATGTACGCCAGCCGTGCGGTATTGATCGCGCTGTACCTGATGGCGCCGCCCACGCCAGCGACGTTCTACCTGTTCGCCGCCGCGCTCGGTTTCACCTGGCTGGCCACGGTGCCGCCGACCGCCGGCTTGATCGGCAAGCTGTTCGGTCCGCGCTATCTGGGCACTCTGTTCGGGCTCACCCTGCTATCGCACCAGATCGGCGGTTTCTTCGGCGCCTGGCTCGGCGGCGTGGCATTGGAAACATTCGGCGACTACACCTGGATGTGGTATGCCGACATGGCACTGGCCGCTGCGGCTGCATTGATCAACCTGCCGATCCGGGAAAGCCGGCCGACGACCGCCGCTGCGGTGGGCGGAAACTGACGCGGCAAAACGCGCCTTACGGTGCACGCTCGCTCCCGCCTTACCCGCTCACACCGGCAACGGACTGCGCTCGGAGAACTGTCCACGCCAGTAGGGGTAATACGGATACGGCGTCTCGACCGCGCTGACCGCATCCAGCCGGGCGATCTGCTCCGGCGCCAAAGACCAGCCGACCGCGCCCAGGTTCTGCCGCAACTGGGTCTCGTCGCGCGCACCGATCAAGACCGTACTCACGGTCGGCCGTTGCAGCAGCCAGTTGATCGCGATCTGCGGCACGCTGCGCCCGGTTTCCTCGGCAATGGCGTCGATCACATCGACGATGTCGAACAAGCGCTCCTCGGAGATCGCCGGCCCCACCGCGGCGGTGGCGTGCAGCCGGCTGCCCTCCGGCAGCGGCTGGCCGCGGCGCAGCTTGCCGGTCAGCCGTCCCCAGCCCAGCGGGCTCCACACCACCGCGCCCACGCCCTGGTCGATGCCCAGCGGCATCAGTTCCCATTCGTAGTCGCGCCCGGCCAGCGAATAATAGGTCTGGTTGGCGACGAAGCGCGTCCAGCCGCGCGCATCAGCCGCCGCCAGCGATTTCATCAGCTGCCAGCCGGCATAGTTGGACGCGCCCAGGTAACGCACCTTGCCGGCGCGCACCAGGCCGTCGAGCGTGGAGAGGGTTTCCTCCACCGGCGTCATCGCATCGAAGGCATGCACTTGCAGCAGGTCGATGTAGTCGGTGCGCAGGCGCCGCAGCGAGGCGTCCACCGCGCGCAGCAGCCGGAATCGCGAGGCACCGGCATCGTTCGGTCCATCGCCCAGGCGCAACCCGGTCTTGGTCGACACGATCACCTGTTCGCGCCGGCCTTGCAGCGCCTCCCCCAGGATCTCTTCCGAAGCGCCATCGGAGTACACATCGGCGGTATCGAACAGATTGAGCCCGGCCTCCAGGCACAGGTCGATCATGCGCCGCGCCTGTGCCACGCCGGTGTCGCCCCACGCGGAAAACAGCGGTCCCTTGCCGCCGAAGGTACCGGCGCCGAGACCGAGCACGGGAACCTTGAAGCCGGAACGGCCAAGAAAACGGGTATCCATTGCAGTCATCTCTTCAGTAGGGAAATCAGCGGACCGACGCACAGGCGAGCGTGGCCGCATCGCTGCGTCGTTGCAGGCGCACGCTCCATAGCGCAATACCCAGGCCCAGCACGGTGACCGCAGCGGCCACCGGCGGTGTCGCTGCCAGTCCGGCGCCGGCCGCGATCACCGCGCCGCCCAGCCATGCGCCCAGCGCATTACCCAGGTTGAAGGCTGCGATATTGAGGCTGGAGGCCAGGTTCTGGCCGGCGCCCTGGGCGTTATCGAGCACGCGCAGCTGCAACGGCGCCACGGTGGCGAACGCGCCCACGCCCAGCAGGCCGACGAACACCACCATCGCCACCTTGCTGTGCAGCGCGAACGACATGCCGCCCAGCACGATCGCCAGCGCCGCCAACGTCCCCAGCAGCGCAGCGGTGGGCCGGCGGTCGGCCAGCCGACCGCCCAGCAGGTTGCCTCCGATCATGCCCAGGCCGAACACCAGCAGCACCGCCGATACCGCGGCCTGGCTGAAACCGGTCACCTCCACCAGCAATGGCTGGATGTAGGTAAACACCGCAAGCACCCCGGCGAAGCCCAGCACCGTCATCGCCAGCGCCAACAGCACCTGCGGCCGCGCCAACACGGCGACTTCCTGTCGCCACGGCACGGGCACCGCTGCGCCGGCCGCAGCGGGCACCCGCAGCGCGACCGCCGCAGTGGCGATCACGCCGATGACGGCCACTGCCCAGAACGTCGCGCGCCAGCCCAGGTGCAAGCCCAGCCACGCGCCCGCCGGCACGCCCAGTAAGGTCGCCACGGTGAGCCCGGCAAACATCAGCGAGATCGCCGATGCCTTGCGCTCGGGTGGCACCAGCGAGGTCGCTACCACCGCGCCCACGCCGAAAAACGTGCCATGCGCCAGCGAGGTGAGCACCCGCGCCAACATCAGCGTAGCGTAGTCCGGCGCCAGCGCGCAGGCCACGTTGCCGACGGTGAAGATCACCATGAGTCCCACCAGCACCGCCTTGCGCGGCAACCGCGCAGTGGCCAGCGTCAACACCGGTGCCCCGACGAACACGCCCAGCGCATAGCCGCTGATCAGCATGCCCGCTGCAGTGATGGACACGCCCAGGTCTTCGGCGACCTGTTGCAGCAGGCCCATGATCACGAACTCGGTCGTACCGATGCCGAAGGCACCGATGGTCAGCGCGTACAGCGCGGAAGGAATGCGGGGAGCCGCAACAGAAGTGTGCATGGCAAGGGGACACGTGGGGAAAGAAGAAAGCCTGCGCCCCGCCGTTCTAGACAAAAACCCCTGTTATCCTTAATCACTTTCAATGAAAAATTGATAATCCCATGGACCGCATCGGTGACATCGGCTTGTTCCTGCGCGTACTCGATCTCGGCTCCATTACCGCCGCCGCACGCAGCCTGAACCTGTCGGTGGCCGTGGCCAGCCAACGCCTCAAGCGCCTGGAACGCGAGCTAGGCGTTCGCCTGCTGCACCGGACCACCCGCCGGCTGCACCCCACGTCGGAAGGGCAATCGCTGGCCGAACGCGGCCGCGCACTGGTAGAGGACCTGGATGCGCTGGCCGACGATCTGCGCCAGAGCGCGCACGACGTAGGCGGCACCTTGCGCGTGACCTTGTCGGCCTCGTTCGGGCAACAGCATGTCTCGCCGCTGCTGCCCGAGTTCCAGGCTCGGCATCCACGGCTGCGGATCAGCGCCCACCTCAGCGACGACCTGGTGGATCTGGTCAAGGAAGGCTTCGACCTGGCCATCCGTATCGGCCTATTGGACGATTCCGGCCTGGTCGCGCGGCGTATCGCCGGTAACCGGCGCGTGCTCGCCGCCTCGCCCGACTACCTGCGCCGGCATGGCACGCCACGCCATCCGGACGACCTCGCCGATCATGCCGGCGTGCTGCTGATGGGGCGCGACGGCCGCCAGGACGTGTGGACACTGACCGCACCCGATGGCGGCCTGCTTCGCGTGCGCATGACCAGCCGTTTCGAGAGCAACTTCGGCGAGCTGCTGCGCGACGCCGTACTCGCCGGCCAGGGCATTGCCATGCATTCGCTATGGCATGTGGCCGACGACCTGCGCGCCGGACGACTGGTGGTGGTGCTACCCGACTATCCGCCGCCGACCTCCCAGATCAGCGCAGTGACCCCAGCACGGCGATTGCAGCCGCCACGGGTTCGCAGCTTCGTGGATTTCCTGATCGAGCGCCTGGGCACGGCGCCACCGTGGGAAGCGGATCTTCCCGCGTGACGCGCCCCACCGCCAGCGATGCGCAGCGCCAAGCGCTACGCCCGCCAGGAATCTCTGCAGCCACCCGGCTTGTGCAGTTGATCAGCTGCCCGCGCAGCGCGCGCACAGGCCATGCACTTCCAGCGTCTGCGCTTGCGGCTGGAACCCCAGCGCCTTGGCCTGCGCATCGAGCTCGGCGACCACCGCCCGGTCTTCCAGCTCCACCGCGTTATGGCAGCGGTCGCAGATCAGGAACGGGACCGAGTGCTGGGCACTGTTGGGGTGGTGGCAGGCAACGAAGGCATTGACCGATTCGAGCTTGTGCACGAATCCGTTGGCCATCAGGAAGTCCAGCGCGCGATAGACCGTGGGAGGCGCATCGGCCCCGACCCCCTTGCCTTCGCGCACCCACTCCAGCAACTCGTAGGCCTTGACCGGCTTGCCGGCATCGGCGATCAGCCGCAGCACGTTGGCGCGGATCGGCGTCAGCCGCAGTCCGCGCTCGCTGCACGCCCGCTCCACCGCACGCACGAATGCATTGGCATCGTCGACGTGGTGATGGGGATCGCTACAGGCGTGGTCGTGCTTTTTCATGAACGCTCCGGCGTCAGGCCGCTGCTACTTTGATAAGCGCGGCATCGATGCGTTTCAAGGCCTGGTCGCGCCCGGCCAGGTAAACGGTCTGGGAAATGTCGGGACTGACCTGGGTGCCGGTGATGGCCACGCGCAACGGCTGGGCGACCTTGCCCATGCCCAGTTCCAGCGCAGCGGCCACCTCATGCAGCGCCGCCGACACGCCCTCGACGGTCCACTGGTCCAGCGCCGCCAGCTGCTCGCGGGCCTTGGCCAGCGGCGCGGTGGCGGTGGCCTTCAGGTGCTTGGCCACGGCGGCTTCGTCGTAGATCTCAAGCGGCTGGTACCAGACCACTGCCTTCTCGGCCATTTCCTTCAGCGTCTGCACGCGCTCGCGCAACGCCACCACCACGTCGGCCGGTGTCGGGCCCGCGGCCGGATCCACGCCCAGCTTCTGCAACTGGTAGACCAGTTGCGGCGCAATCGTCGCCGGATCGTCGCTCTTGAGGTAATGCTGGTTGACCCAGCCGAGCTTGGCCATATCCAGCCGCGCCGCCTTGGAGTTGACGTCGGTGACGTCGAACAGCTCAATCAACTGCTCGCGCGAGAACAATTCCTGGTCGCCATGCGACCAGCCCAGGCGTGCCAGATAGTTGATCAGCGCGTGCGGCAGATAGCCGGCATCCTTGTACTGCATCACGTCGGCCGCACCGGTGCGCTTGGAGAGCTTGGCGCCCTGCTCGTCCAAAATCATCGGCATGTGCGCGAACTTCGGCACCGGCGCGCCCAGCGCCTCGTAGATATTGATCTGGCGCGGCGTGTTGTTGATGTGGTCGTCGCCACGGATCACCTCGGTGATGCCCATGTCCCAGTCATCCACCACCACCGCGAAGTTGTAGGTGGGGTAGCCGTCCGGGCGGAAGATCACCATGTCGTCAAGCTCGCTGTTGGCGATTTCGATCGGCCCCTTGATCAGGTCGTCGAATACCACGCTGCCGCCAATCGGGTTCTTGAAGCGGATCACGCGATTGGGATCGTCGCGGTACGGCAGCTCCTGCTCGCGCGCGGCGCCGTTGTAGCGTGGTTTTTCCTGCTTGGCCATCGCTGCTTCGCGCATCGCGTCGAGTTCGGCGCGGGTCTCGTAGGCGTAGTAGGCCTTGCCGTCGGCCAGCAGCTTCTCGGCGACCTCCTTGTAACGTGCGACGCGCTGGGTCTGGTAGATCGGACCTTCGTCGTAGCCCAGTCCCAGCCAGTCCATTGCCTCCAGGATGGCGTCGATCGCCGCCTGGGTGCTGCGCTCGCGGTCGGTGTCCTCGATCCGCAGCACGAATTCGCCACCTTGGTGACGCGCCTGTAGCCAGCAATACAACGCGGTGCGAGCGCCGCCGATGTGCAGGTAACCGGTGGGACTGGGGGCGAAACGGGTGCGGCAGGTCATGGAGCGCTCGAACGGGGACGGAAGCCAGTAGATTCTACTGGACCGGCCCGGACGACGCCGAACGCGCTTGCCGGCGCGCCCTCTCTATTTAGCTGAACGCGATCGCCTTTCGGTTCGCGCCATCCCGTCGCTGTCGTTCTGCATTGTCTATGAGGCACTGGCGCGAGACAGCTCGATCGGCCCACTCATCGCGATGGCGCGAAGCCGTTGACCACCGCGCGTTGCAGCGCCGGGGCCAGCTGTCCCCGCCAGTCGCGGTCGTTGGCGACCTGGGCCGAGGCGCGACTGGCGTCGAAGGCGTCGAAATCCAGCTCGGCCAGCGCCCATACCTGCTCGCCAGTAGTGCGCGCCAGCACCCCATCGGCCGGGAACCCCGCATCCATCGGCGCGAATACCGCTGCCTCACCCGTGTTCACGTCCAGCGCCGGACTCCACTTGGCCAGGCCCGCCGTTACGGCCAGCGCGACGAACATACGGTTCTCCAGCGCGCGCGCCAGGCAACCCACCTGTACCCGCGTGGCGCCGGCGGCGGTGTCGGTACAGCTGGGCACCACCAACAGGCGCGCGCCCGCTTCGTACTGCGCGCGCACCGGCAGCGGGAACTCGCTGTCGTAGCAGATCGCCACGCCGGCGCGAACGCCGTCGGCCTCGAATACCTTCAACGCATCGCCGCCCTCGATGATCCCGGTGCTCTTCTCGAAACCGGTGAGCTGCAACTTGTCCTGCCAGCCGTGGCCACCGTCAGGCGAAAACCAGTAGCTCCGGTTGCGATAGCGCCCTTCCGCCGTGGCCAGCAAGAAACTGCCGGCCACCAGGTGCAGGCCGTGCGCCTGTGCCAGGCCGGCATACAACTGCATCCAGTCGCCATGCAAGCCCTGGATGGCCTGCAACGACGCCCCCAGGTCGGCCGATATCGCGGGGGCAAACGTAGCCGCCAGTTCCAGCGACAGATACTCCGGCAGTACCGCCACGCGCGCGCCTGCATCTGCGGCCTCGGCGATCACGGCCGCCTGCTTTTCGGCAAAAGCGCCGAAGTCGGCCGGCTGGCCGATCGGATACTTGGCTACCGCGATCTTCATACTGCGTTCTCCAGCGAACGGGTCCAGAAAGTGAGGCCGTGCTCCAGTTCGCCCTGCCCCGGCTCGCGCCAGCGCAGTCGCACGGTCATGCCCGGCTGCGGAGCATAGCCGCGCTTTCGCCAGAATGCGTCGTTGGAGCGATAGCCTTGAGGCCTGCGCGGATCGCTGTCGTCGCGATCCACCGAACAAAAGGCGGTGGTGCGGAAACGGCCCAGTTCGCGCGCATGCGCCTGGCGCTGGTCGAAGAAGGCGTGGCCGATGCCACGGCCGCGATATTCCGGCAACAGCACCGATTCGCCGAAATAGAACACCTGCGCGGGGTCCAGCGCGGCATCATGAAACGGCTGCGCGAAAGCCTCGGAATCGTCCAGCAACGGCAATCCGGTGGAAGCGCCTACCACGCGCTCGCCGTCGCGGGCAAGCACCAGCACACTATCGGCAGAGCCGCAATAGGCCGCCAGGTAATCGCGCTCGTAGTCGGAATCGCCTTCATAGAGGTAAGGCCAGTCGCGGAACACGGCCACGCGCAGCCGCGCCACGACATCCAGATGAGGACGAAAATCGGCGCCGCGATATAGCTCGATGGCGGGGGTCTGGATCATGCGCACCATTCTAGCGAAGGCACGTGCGATTCCCGCGTCAGCCCTTTAGATCGTCCCACACCAGGCTCTCGGCCGTCACGATGCAAAAACGGGTCGGGCCCGCCTGCGCCTCTGGCCCGCTCTCGCCGCAGGCGCGCAGCAGATGGCGGAGGCCACGCAGTGCCTGCGCCTCGGGATCCTGGTCGATGACTGCGGCGATCGCGCCCGCGGCCATCAGTTCGGCATGCTCCAGGTTTGCTTCATGCCCGACCCATACCGGCCAACGCTCTTTCGGCAGCTGGCGGAAGGCGCGGTAGATGCCGCCCGAAGCCGCGCCCGTGTTATAGATGGCCACGATGTCGTTGTAGCGCTCGTACATGTCCTTTACGTGCGCGAACGCCAATTCATCGCGATCGTAATGTGCGCTCGGAGCCTCGACGATCAAGCCGGGAAAGCGTTCGCCCATGACCTTGCGGAAGCCGGACACACGCTCGATGTGGTCGCGGAAATCCATCGACATTACCGGCAGCAACACGCGTCCGGGGGCATGCACGAAACGTCCCAGCAGGTCAGCGGCGGTACGCCCAGCCAAGGCATTGTCGATACCAGCGTAGACATGTGGACCGATATCACTGATATCGCTGGTGATCGTCACCACCGGCAGCTGAGCCGCCAACAACTTGCGCAGGCATGCGCGAATGCGCTCAACATCGCGTGCCATCACGATCAACCCGGAACGGGGGTATGGCGGATTGCGTAGGAAACGCAACAGGCCGGCTTCCTCGCCCTGGTTCCAGAAGATGCGATGGATCGACACGCGCGAACCGATCATCTGGGCATGTTCGCGGATCGCCTTGTCGAGGCGGCGGAAATGCACCATGCCAGTCCCTGGCAGAACCACGTCGAAGTGAAGGACACCGTGATTGACGCTGGGCAGAATACGGCGCACGTTGAGCTGGCGCGCGGCCTCGATCACCTTCCGCCGCAACTGATCGGACACGCTGCCGCGTTCGTTCAGCACACGGTCGACGGTACTCGGGCTGACACCTGCCAATTCGGCGATTTCCGGAATGCGAGGGAATCGACGTTGCTTGGGGAAGAGGGAATCGTTCATGCCGCAAGGAAACGAAAATAGGTCGACGCCATTCCAGAATCCCGGGCGGCATAAGCCGTCAGAGCTCCGGGGCGTCGACCTATCACGTATTCACAATCAGAACGCAATCACGCTGCGCATGCCGACGATCACCACGTCCGAGCGCTGGTCACGCGCACCGGGGTTGTGGATCCACTGCACGCCGGGTTGCAGACGCAGGCCAGGGATGACCTGGAAGGCGTAGTTCAACTCCAGCACGTATTCGTTGCCATCCTGCACCCGCATCGGCGCCAGCAGTCCGTTGTCGACCTGCAAGGCCTGACGACGGGTCATCCGCTCGTTGGCGTGGTTCACCGCAAACGCGATGCCGGCACTGTCGGCCGGACGCGACGGGAACGGTCCTTTCCACACCAGCCCGGCGGCTAGCGTGCGGTCCACCGTACTCGTGCGCTGATCGGCCGCTGCCACGTTGACGAACGCACGCAGCTCACCAGCGCCGCTGGCATCGCGCGCCGGCAGCAATTGCTGCAACGCCGACAGATAGCCGCCATAGGAGCCACTACGAATCACCAGCGTGCCGGTGTCGTCTGCATCGCGCACGTCACTGCGCGGCGCGCTGCTGTACCAACCTCCGATCTTGTAGCTGCCTGCCTGCCCGTCGAAGCTGGGGGTCCAGCCATATTCGAGCACTGACAGCGCACCGACCGTCCCGGACGGCGCCAGCGACAGCCGGTTGCGCGTGTCCAGGTACTCCGGATTGACCTGGTAGACGCCGGCCTTCAGGTAGCGATCGCTGCCGAGCGACAGCCGCATCACGCCGCCCCACTGGCTGATCGGCCAGTTGTACCAGTAGTCGCCCACAAAGTTGCCTGCCTGGCTACCGCAGAACGACAGGTTGTTGAAATTGCACTCCTGGTAGCCGAAATCCGCAGCGGGCGTGATCCGGCCGAGCTTCCAGGCAAACTTGCCACCCGCCGATTCGTGCGACAGCGACAATTCCGTCAAACGGGTCACGTTGCCGCGACCGTACAGTTCGTGCGGCCCGAGCAATGCCTGGATCCCGGCCCGTTCATTCAGGTCGTCGCCATCGCGATGCGACAGCACCACCTTGGCGTGGGTGCCGGACCAGCCCCATAGCCGGTCCAGATCCAGATCGGCCCCCAGCACAAGCTGGCCGGCGTGGGCGAAGTCGTCCGGGCCGTCGCCGGACACCGCCGCCAGATCCTCGGAGGTGTAGCCGAACGCCAGCGCAATGCCGCGCGCCTCCAGCGAATCGCGGGTGCCACCCCAGTTACCAGTCAGCGTATCGGCCGCGACCGCCGTGTTGGCAAGTCCTGCCACAGCAAGGGCGCAAAGCGTTGCCAGCCCGCGAATACGCGAGCAAGAGGATTTCGATTGATTCATCAGATTTGTATTCCTTGGCCCGAAAAAACCGCAGGCCGGCAAGCGGCCTGCGGTTCACCGGGCGGGATCGAAGTGGGGGATTCGACCCGTGCGCCTCAGTCTTGCTTGGGTAGTGCGTAGGCAATCACGTAGTCACCGCGGTTTTCATTGCTGCCGGTGCGAGTAGCGCCGCCATCGACCACCACCACGTACTGGCGGCCGTCCTTGCCAACGTAGCTCATTGGCGCGCCCTGACCACCTACTGGCAGCCGCGAGCGCCACAATTCCTTGCCAGTGTCGTTGTCCAGGGCGCGCACATAATAGTCCAAGGTGCCATGGAAAAACGTCAGTCCTCCCTTGGTGACCATCGGGCCTCCCATGGTCGGCATGCCGATCGGTATCCGCACACCCGGCGCAATACCGTGCACCGGCGCATCCTGGATACTGCCCATCGGCACCTGCCATTTGGTCTTGCCCGTGCTCAGGTCGATCGCACTCATGCTGCCAAACGGCGGCTTGAAGCAAGGCACGCCCAACGGCGAGACGAACATCGAGCGCTCCACGCCCCACGGCGTACCGGTCTGCGTGGAATACTCACCTTCGGTGGACGGCTTCAGGCCGGTGCGCTCAGCCTCTTCCTGCTTGATGAAGCGGCCCCATTGGGCCATGCGAATGTCGTTGACGATCAGCGTGCCGGTGGACGCGTCAATGGCGCCGCCACCCCAGTTGAAGCCGCCGTAGTAGCCGGGGTAGATCAAAGTCCGCTGCTTGTCCGACAACGGGGTGAACTCACCCTTCCAGCGCATTTGCTTGAACTGGATACGGCAGTACAACTGGTCGAAGATCGACGCGCCCCACATGTCCGCTTCCTTCAACGGCTCGGCACCCACCGAGATCGAGGAGTAAGGCTGGGTATCGGCAACCTGCATGCCTGGCATCGCATCGGTGGCGACCTTGCGGTACTCCACCGGCGCCACCAGCTTGCCGTCGCGGCGGTCGAGTACGAACACCTGGCCACGCTTGGTCAGCTGGATCACCACCGGCAGCGTGGAACCGTCCTTCTGCGGCAGGTCGTACAGGATCGGCTGGGAGGTAACGTCGTAGTCGAACTGGTCGATGTTGGCGGTACGGAAGTGCCAACGCTCCTTGCCGGTCTTCATCTCGACCGCGACGACCGCATCGTTGTATTCGTTGGAATACGGATGACGGTTGCCGGTCCAGAAGTCCGGGGTCTGGTTACCCGTCGGGAAGTAGGCCAGGCCGAGCTTCGGATCGTAAGCGGCCGTACCCCAGAAATTGGGCGTTTCCGGCGCGTAGTGCTGGCCCGGCGGCAACGGCGTGCTGTCGCTGGCGCCGCGGGCGGCGTCCCATGCCCACAGGGTCTTGCCGGTACGCAGATCGAACCCGCGCACCACGCCGGAAGGCTCGCCCACCGATAGGTTGTCGTTCAGCTTGCCGCCAACCAGGATCACCCCTTCGGCCACCAGCGGCGCCGACGTCAGATAATAGGAACCCTGCTCCGGCGCGGTGTTCAGGCCATCCTTCAGGTCCACGAAGCCATTCTTGCCAAAGTCCTCGCAGGGCTTGCCAGTCTCGGCATCCAGCACGAACAGGCGACCATCGTTGGTGGTGCTGACGATGCGCTTGCGGCATACCTCCGGCGCGACGGGCTGGCCGGCAACGGCCGCCGGCGCCAGGGTGGCGTCGCCCGCCGGCTGTGGCGCAGCCTCATCCGTCAGCTCGGCATAGGACACGCCACGGCAACGCTTCCAGCCCTTGTTGCTCGCGGTCTCGCGCATCTTCGGGTCGAAGCGCCAGCGCTCCTTGCCGTTGGTGGCATCCAGCGCGATCACCTTGTTCAGCGGCGTGCACAGGTACATGGTGTCGCCGATCTTGATCGGAGTGACCTGGTACTCGGAACCGTCCACGGCCAGATCACCAGTGCGGTAGGTCCAGGCAACCTTCAGATCCTTGACGTTGGACTTGTTGATCTGATCGAACTGGGCAAAGCGATTGCCGCCGGTATTGCGGCCCCAGGCCGGCCAATCGTCGCCACTGTCCTCGCCCGCATCGGGCTGGATCACCGGCGCGGCTTTGCCGCTGGCCACGACCTGCGGATGTACGCGGAACATGCCGGCGAAGATGCCGACGATGACCACCGCCAGCACCACCGCAAGGGCCGCAGCCGGCTTGCAGGCCAGCGCTTGCGCACCATCCTTCTTGCGCAGCAGCGGCGCCAGCAGCGTGGCGACCAGCGCCACCACCAGGAACGCGACCGAGCGCGGCACCAACTGCCAGAAGTCGGTACCGACCTCCCAGAAGGCCCATATCGCGCTGACAATGAGCAGTGCCCAGGCCAGCCCTATGGTCCAGGACTTGCGCAGCCACAGGCCCACACCCACACCGGCCATGCTCAGGCCGGCCGGAAGGTAGAACCAGGACCCGCCCAGCGAGA
>JAATFS010000302.1 GCA_015655035.1 Lysobacterales bacterium
CAGCTGCGCCTGGCTGCCTCCAAGGCGATGGCGCGCCCGGATTACACCCAGCTGCAACCTTATTTGTTGCTGGCGGTGACTTCGGACGATAGCGGCGCTATCACTGATTACACGGGTACCGCCGGCAACCCCGAGCTCAAGCCGATGACCGCCGCCCAATACGATGCAGCGCTGGAATGGTACTTCGATACCAGCGACATGCTCTATGCAACCTTGTTCTACAAAAGCGTGCAGGACTACTTCGCGACCCAGACCCGCAGCGAGCGCTATGGCGACCAGGATTGGCTGGTTACTCGCCCCTACAACATGGACAAGGGCGTCATCCGTGGTTTCGAGCTGGGCTACACCCAGTTCTTCGACTCTCTGCCAGGTTGGCTGAGCGGATTCGGGGTCAACGCCAACTACACGTTTGTCGACAGCCGTGGTGGCACCAATACCTCGACCGATCCGTATACCAACGTTACCGTCACCGGCGTGAATCTGCCGCTGGAAGGACTGTCCCGGCGCAGCTACAACCTGGCGGCGATCTACGAGAAGGGGCCGATCTCGGCGCGGCTGGCCTACACCTGGCGGTCGCGCTATCTGCTCAGCACCAGCGACGTATCGACCAAGTTGCCGATCTGGGCCGACGACACCGGCCAGCTGGATGGCTCGGTGTTCTACCGGTTCAACGAACACTGGCAATTGGGCATCCAGGCCAACAACCTGACCAATAGCGTGACCAAGGTGCTGATGGGGCCGACGGTGTACGAGGATGGCGCGATCGACAGCAAGCTGTATACGCGTGCATGGTTCGTCAACGACCGGCGCTACTCGCTGGTGCTGCGGATGAATTGGTAGGCATCGGCGAAATGTCTTGTCCGCAGCAGTGAGGGCAGGGATTGCCATTGCCCTGTGCGCTCGACTGAGGACGCTGCCTCCTCCTGCAAGCGGGAGAAGGCAGCGGTAGTGCTCGTATAGTCAAAGAATATAGCTCGCGGTGAATATTTCATTGGCATGGCATTGCTGGGCAGACCTATGCTGCCGCCACAGCCGGAAGGCAGGCGCGCGACAGTGCTTGCCATTGCATCTTCCTAGATGGCTGCCGCCGACGCCGGATGCAGCGCCAGCGACCCATAGAGCGGGCCTCTCGGCCGTTGCTCATTGAAAACAAATGCATGCGTCCTGGGAGGGAACTTCATGTCAGTGCAGTATCGCCGTGTTTCGGCAGGTCGGGCCGTGCGCTCGATTCGTGATTTGCGCCGCTCTGCCATGGCTGTCAGCGTTGCCACGCTGCTCAGCGCAAGCGCCTACGCACAGGATGTCCCCGCCAATGCCGCACAATCGCAGCCGCCGATGGCCGACGCGACCCAGCTCGATACCGTGCAGGTCAGCGGTACCCGAAGCAGCGTCACCAAGGCGCAGCTGGTCAAGCAGAATGCCGAGCAGATCGTCGATTCAATCGTGGCCGAGGATATCGGGAAACTGCCCGACAACAACGTTGCCGAGGCGTTGCAGCGCATTTCCGGTATCCAGATCGCGCGTAATTACGGCGAGGGCAGCACCATCGCCATCCGCGGCCTGACCCAGGTCCGCACCGAACTCAATGGCCGCGACATCTTTACTGCCAACGATGGTCGCGGCCTGAGTTTTGAGGACGTGTCGGCCGAGCTGCTGGGTGGCGTGAATGTCTACAAGAATCCTTCCGCCGACATGATCGAAGGCGGCCTGGGCGGCACCGTGGATCTGCGCACGCGCCTGCCGTTCGACTATGACGGTCGCAAGATTGCCGGCAGCGTGCAGTACAACCATTACGATCTGGCAGACGACGCCAAGCCGGCATTCTCCGGCATGTACAGCGACCGTTGGCAGACCGGGATCGGCGAAATCGGGCTGCTGGTGAATTACTCGCAGCAGACCAGCCCGTTCCGCCAGGACACGATCTCGATCGAGCCGTGGTACACGCAAACCAACCTGCCGGGCTACGAAGGCCAGGATGTCGCCGTGCCGCATGGTGCGGGCATCAACACCACGGTCGGCGAGCGCAAGCGAAAGACCGGCGCGTTCGCGTTGCAGTGGCGCCCGAGCGACGATGTGGAGGTCACCGCGCAGGTGCTGCGTTCGGACTACGACTTCAGCTGGCATGACTATTCGTTCTTCGCGCTGAGCGGTGCCAGCGATATCCAGGGCACGCCCGGCATCCAGGTCAACGAGCGCAACGAGTTCGTCAGCGGCACGTTCCAGAACGTCCCGACCGAATCCAACACCAGCCTGACCCAGCGCCACTCGGTGACCACCGATTATTCGCTGGGCGCGAAATGGACGGTGAACTCGAAGCTCAGCCTGAGCACCGACTTCCAGTACGTGGATGCCACCACCAAAGGCACGCGCTACATCGTTGCCACCGGCCAGGACAACAGCCCGTTCTTCAACGTCGATTTCAGCGGCAGCCTGCCCAAGCTGTCGGTGACCGATGCCAGTGGCACCGAGGGTTATCTGGCCAATGCCGACAACTACGACGGCTGGCGCTGGCACCTGGACAACAAGGACGACAACAAGGGCACCGAGTTCGCCTGGCGGGCGGACATGGACCTGGCGTTCGACAGCGATTTCGCCCGTAGCTTCAAGGCCGGCGTGCGCTACACCGACCGCGATGCCGAGAACAAGGGCAATGTATGGCGCTTCATGTGCATCAACAGTTGTGACGGCCAGAGTGCACCGTTCTCCGCTTATCCCAGTGTCGGGCTGGTCAGCAATCCGATCACCGATTTCTTCCGTGGCGACAGCCATACCTTCGGCCCCACGCTGACGGCCTCGGATGCGGCGGTGGCCAATTATGCGCAGACCCTGGCGACCTTCGGCGGCAGCCCGTTGGTGTTTTCACCGAACAACATCAATACCCAGAACGAGAAAACCTACGCCGCCTATGCGGTATTCCGCTTCGGCGTGGACAGCGACTGGATTCCGTTCGACGGCAATATCGGCATGCGCGTGGTGCGTACCGAACTGAGCTCCGAGGGGGTTCGGACCGGCACCGCGAGCGAGGGGGGCGGCTTGATCCCGGTCAACGCGCAGCAGCGCTACACCGACGTACTGCCGAGCTTGAACTTGCGCTGGATGCTGAGCGACAGCCTGCAATGGCGTTTCGCTGCGTCGCGCGGGATATCGCGCCCGAGTTTCGACAAGCTCAATCCGAACCTGAGCCTGAGTTCGGACAGCAGCAGCGCATCGACCCGCACCGGCAGTGCCGGCAACCCAGAGCTCGAGCCAATGACGGCCGATCAGTTCGATACCGCGCTGGAGTGGTATTTCGGCAAGGGTTCGATGGTGTATGGGACGCTTTTCTACAAGAAGGTGGAAGGCTTCATCGCCAATGCCGTATTCAACGAGCAATACCTGGGCGAGAACGGCGAGCTGGTGGACTGGCAGATCACCCGCCCGGTCAATGGCGACCAGGGCCATATCCGCGGCGTGGAGGTGGGCTATACCCAGTTCTTCGATTTCCTGCCGGGCTGGCTGAGCGGGTTCGGCCTGCAAACCAACTACACCTATGTGGACAGCGAGGCGCCAAGCCCGACCGCGACCGACACCAATGGCCAGTCGCTGACGGTCCCATTGGAAGGGCTGTCCAAGAACAGCTACAACGTGATCCTCAGTTACGAGGTGCCAAAGTTCCAGGCACGCGTGGCCTACAACTGGCGCAGCGACTGGCTGGTGACCACTGCCGGCAACGGCACCGGCAATCTCCCGGTCTACAACAAGGGGTTCGGCCAGCTGGATGCCTCGCTGCGCTACAACATCAACGAGGTCTGGTCGATTTCGCTGGACGGAGTGAACCTGCTCGATACCCGCAACGAAAGCTATCTCGGCGTGGAGTCGCGCTATCGCGATTTCGTCATCAACGATCGTCGTTATGGCCTGACTTTGCGGGCCAGCCTCTGAACGCGAATACATGCGTCCTGGGAGGGAATCCATGTCAGCGCCGATTTGCCATGTTGCGTGGAACCAGAACGTGCCTTTGATCTTGCGCCCGCTTTTTCGCAAATGCGCCAACGGCGTTGTGTCCGCGGCCGCGTTCGGGCCAGGGCCCAGCGGGCAATGAGTCTTGGTCTGCCCAGCGCCCGTGGGCGTACTGCATTGCTGCCTGCCGTCCTGTTGCTAGGTTGGCTGGTGCCGGTGTCGTTAGTGGCGTTTCCCGGGCATGCGCCCGAAACGGTGCCTTACCACTGGCGCAACGTCGCCATCGGTGGGGGGGGCTTCGTTACCGGAGTGGTGTTCCATCCAGCGCAGCGGGATCTGCTGTATGCGCGTACCGATGTCGGGGGTGCGTATCGCTGGGATGGCAGTGAGCAACGCTGGGTCGCGTTGACCGATTGGCTCGGCGCGGCCGACCACAACCTGATGGGGATCGACGCATTGGCGATCGATCCACGCGACCCGCAGGCGCTGTATTTGGCTGCAGGCACCTACCTGCATGAGCGAGCCGGTCGTGCGGCGATCCTGCGTTCGCGTGACCAGGGCCGCAGCTTCGAACGCATCGACCTGCCATTCAAGCTGGGCGGCAACCAGCTGGGGCGTGGCAACGGCGAGCGCCTGGCGGTGGACCCCAACGACCACCGGATCCTGTTGCTGGGTTCGCGCGATGCCGGGCTGTGGCGCAGCGAGGATGGGGGGAGCCATTGGCACCGGCTGGATGCGTTCCCGGCGGTGGCCACGAGCGCACAGGCCAGCGCGGTCGATCATGCCGGGCGGCGCCAGCAGGTAGGGATCGCATTCGTGCTGTTCGATCCGGCCAGCGCAGCCGGCACGGGACCGTCGCAGCGGATCTACGCGGGCATATCGATCGCTGGCGCCAGCGTGTTCGTCTCCGAAGACGCGGGCCTGCATTGGAAGCCGGTACCGGGACAACCCATTGGCCTGCGTCCCAGCCACATGGTGCGCGCGCAGGACGGCGCCTATTACCTCAGCTATGGCGATGAGCCCGGCCCAGACCTGATGTCCGACGGCGCGGTATGGCGCTATGAACCGGTGCAAGCGCGCTGGAGCGATATCACGCCGATCCCGCAGCCGACGACCGGCGGGGGATTCGGCTGGGGCGCGGTGGCAGTGGATCCTCGCCAGCCGCAGACGCTCATCGCCAGCACCTTCCGTCGCAGGCAACCGCGCGACGAGCTGTTTCGAAGTATCGACGGTGGCCGCCATTGGACGCCGTTGTTCGCTCATTCCAGGTTCGATCACAGTGCCGCGCCCTGGACCGCGCAGGCCACGCCGCACTGGATGGCATCGCTGGCGCTCGATCCCTTCGACAGCGATCGAGCGGTGTTCGTCACCGGTTACGGCATCTGGGCGTCGCGCAACCTGCGCGCCTCCGAGCAGGCGGGCGGGATGGTCGAGTGGTGGTTCGCCGATGCCGGGCTGGAGGAGACGGTACCGCTGGATCTGCTCAGTCCGATGCAGGGCGCGCCATTGCTCAGTGCGCTCGGCGATATCGACGGTTTCCGCCACGACGATCTGGAACGCGTGCAATTGCAGTTCCTCGGTCCGCGCCTTACCAATGGCGAGAGCATCGACGCGGCCGGGCAGGCGCCGCGATGGGTGGTGCGCAGCGGTACCGTACGCGATCGCCGGCATGGCGAGATTCGCGCGGCGTGGTCGAGCGATGGCGGCAAGGAATGGTCCGCGTTCGCAAGCGAGCCGCCGGCCGGCGACGGTGCCGGGCATATCGCGATCAATGCCGATGGCAGCCGGGTGATCTGGTCGCCGCAGCATGCCGGGGCATGGGCCAGCGACGATTGGGGCCAGCATTGGCGCCGCGTGGAGGGCGTGCCGCAGACGCTGCTGATCGAGGCCGACCGGGTCGATCGGCAACGTTGGTATGGGGTGGATACGGCGACCGGGCGATTGTTCGCCAGTACCAACGGTGGCGTGGGCTTCGCCGATACCGGGCTGGACGTGGGCGTGCCGGCGCAGGCGCAGCGTAGCCGCCCGCAGCTGCGTCCAGATCCATGGCGTGCCGGCGTGGCCTATCTGGCCAGCCCGTCGCACGGTGTGATGCGCTGGCAGGACGGCAAGCTGGTGCAACTTGGCCGCGTCGACGAGGCGCGATCGTTGGGGCTGGGCGCACCATTGAACGGAGGCAGTACGCCGGCTCTGTATCTGGCCGGCCGCATCGGCGGTGTCGAGGGTGTGTTTCGTTCCAGCGACGAAGGCAGGCATTGGCAGCGGATCGATGACGATGCGCATCGCTACGGACGGCCGTACTGCGTCACCGGCGATCCGCGGCGTCCAGGGCGTGTCTATTTCGCAACGGACGGTCGAGGCATCGTCTATGGAGATCCCCGATGAAGCCGTCCACGTTGCTTTTCGCTGTTGCCGCGATGGCCTGTCCGTCGCTTGGGCGCGCCGCGCCGGTGCTGCCAGTGCTGTTCTCCGACGGTGCGATATTGCAGCGCGATCGGCCCATGCCGGTCTGGGGATGGGCGTCGCCGGGCGCGCGGATCCGCGTGCAGTTCGACCACCATAACGCGATCGCCACGGCCGACGCGCAAGGCCAGTGGGAAACGCAGCTTCCGGCACATGTGGCGGGCGGTCCGTACCTGCTCGTCGTCGAAGGCGATGGCGGCCGGCGACAGGCCAGCGACGTGTGGGTGGGCGATGTCTGGCTGGCCAGCGGCCAGTCGAACATGGAATGGCCGTTGCTGCGCGCTGCCGACGGCGTGCGCGAGGTGGCGTCCGCCGACGATCCGCAGCTGCGGCATTTCAAGGTGCCGAAGTCCTGGTCCGGCCGGCCAGAGCCGCGCCTGGCTGGCGGCGATTGGAAAGCGGCCACGCCACAGAATGCCGGCGAGTTTTCCGCAGTCGGCTATTTCTTCGCGCGCGAGTTGCGCGAGCGTACCGGTGTGCCGATCGGCATCATCGACAGCAGCTGGGGCGGCAGCGCGATCGAGGCCTGGATGGGTGCGCAGGCACTCGGCCTGGATACCGGCGAAGGGGCAGATGCCATCGCCCAGGTCCGCGCCGAAGATGCACGTATCACCGCCGCTACCCGTACAAGGATCGAGCGCTGGCCAGTCGTGCGTGGCGATCCATCATGGCGCGCGCCGGATCTGGACGATAGCGACTGGGACAGCATTCCGGTTGCCCGGCAGTGGGAGTCCAGTGGCTACGACGGCATGGATGGGATCGGGTGGTATCGCACCACTTTTACCCTCGATGCTGCCGAAGCCAACGCCGGAATCAGGCTCGGCGTGGGCCAGATCGACGACTCCGACGTCACCTACGTCAATGGCGTACAGGTTGGCGAGACCCGCGAGCATTGGAACCTGCCGCGCGTGTACGCGGTGCCGGCGGCGGTAGTGAAGGAGGGCGTCAACCATATTGCGGTGAAGGTCACCGACCTGGCCGGTGGCGGTGGCATGCACGGCGACGACCGCGAGCGTTTCGTGCAGGCGGGCGAGGGCCGCCGACGTGCGCTGCGAGGTTGGAAATTCCGGCCAGGCGCGGTGACCGTCTCGCTGCTGGACAACAAGAACCAGCAACCCACACTGCTGTACAACCAGATGATCCATCCGTTGCAACGGTTCCCGGTCAAGGGCGTGATCTGGTACCAGGGCGAAACCAACGCCAACCAAGCCGGTGCGCTGAAGTATCGCGATCAGTTCGCGGCGATGATCCGGCAATGGCGTAGCGAACGCGCGCAGCCGCAGCTGCCGTTCCTGTGGGTACAGCTGGCCAACTTCCAGGCGGGCGAGGACAAGGGCGCGCTGAGTCCATGGGCGCTGTTGCGCGAATCGCAGTCCAGCGTGCTGGCGCTGCCGGCAACCGGGCAGGCGGTCACCATCGATATCGGCAACCCTGGCAACATCCATCCCACCAACAAGCGCGACGTGGGCCATCGTCTGGCCCTGGCCGCACGCCATGTCGCCTATGGCGAGTCGCTGGTCTACAGCGCGCCGGTGTACCAGCAGGCGACCTTCGCTGCGCACCAGGCGAGCCTGCGCTTTGACCCGATGGGCAGCGCGCTGGCACTACGCGCGGGCGCTGCCACCGCGGGGGGCTTCACCATCGCCGGGGCCGACCGTCGCTTTCATCCGGCGCAGGCGCGTATCGACGGGGATCGTGTCGTCGTCGCCAGCGCGGCGGTGGCGCGACCCGTGGCGGTGCGCTATGGCTGGTCCGAGAATCCCGTCGACGCGAATCTGGTCAATCGCGAACAACTGCCGGTTTCCCCCTTCAGAACCGATACCTGGTGACACGGAGTGCTATCCGCATGAATGTTTCTGTTTTCCTTCGTGGGTCTTGGTGCAGCGGACAACGGCCATTGCTCGCGTCCATGCTGGGCCTGCTGCTGGCGGCCTGCCAGCCGGGGTCGCAGGCGGTCTCTACCGGAGCCGCCGATGGCGCCCGGCCGACGCAAGAACCGCCTGCCAACCCTGCGGCAGCCAAGCCCGCCCCGATCCCGCAGCTGCTGAGCAAGGATGGCAAGCATGCCTTGCTGGTCGATGGCGAGCCGTTCCTGATCCTTGGCGCCCAGGTCAACAACTCCAGCAATTATCCGGCGGCACTGGAACAGGTCTGGCCGGCGATGAAGGTGCTCGGCCCCAACACCGTGCAGGTGCCGATTGCCTGGGAGCAGGTGGAACCGGAAGAGGGGAAGTTCGACTTTTCCTTCGTGGATACGTTGCTGGCGCAGGCGCGCGAGCAACGGGTGCGACTGGTACTGTTGTGGTTTGGTACCTGGAAGAACAACGGACCGGCCTACACGCCGCGCTGGGTCAAGACCGACAACACGCGCTTCCCACGGGTGATCACGCGTGAGGGCAAGCCCATCGGTTCGCTGTCGCCGCTGGCGCAGGCCACGCTGGACGCGGATCGCAAGGCGTTCGTCGCCTTCATGAAGCATCTGAAGCAGGCCGATCCGCAGCGCACCGTGATCATGGTGCAGCCGGAGAACGAGCCGGGTACCTACGGCAGCGTGCGCGACTTCTCGCCGCTGGCGCAGAAGGCGTTCGACGGGCCGGCGCCCGACGCATTGGTGCGCAGGCTGGGACGGCAACCCGGTAGCTGGGCGCAGGTGTTCGGCACCGATGCCGATGAGTTCTTCCACGCCTGGCATATCGGCCGTTTCATCGACCAGGTCGCCGCCGCCGGCAAGGCCGAGTATCCGTTGCCGATGTACGTGAACGCAGCGCTGCGCGGGCCGTTCAATCCCGGCCAGCCGGGCCAGTACGCCAGCGGCGGCCCTACCGACAACGTGCTGGACGTATGGAAGGCCGCCGCGCCGCATATCGATCTGCTGGCGCCGGACATCTACATGCCCGAGTACCGCATGTACACCACCGTGCTCGAACGCTACGCGCGTGCGGACAACCCGCTGTTCGTCGCCGAGACCGGCAACCGCCCCGAGTACGCGCGCTATCTGTACCCGACCCTGGGGCATGACGGCATTGGCTGGTCCACGTTCGGCATCGACTACACCCGCTATTCCAATTATCCGCTCGGCGCCAAGAACGTCGATGAGCAGACCCTGGCGCCATTCGCACTGGGCTTCAAGGCGGTGAGCCTGGGCATGCGGCCATTCGCCAAGGCGGCTTCGCAAGGCAAGCTGCACGGCGTCGCCGAAGCGCCGGGTCAGCCGGTGCAGGAGCTGCCGCTCAACGCGCGTTGGAGCGCCACCATCACCTATGGCGTACCGCAGTTCTGGTTCCAGGGCGATCCGCCCGGCAATCCCGAGCCGACCGGCGCGGCGCTGATCGCGGAACTGGGTCCGGACGAGTTCCTGGTCACCGGCTACCACGTGCGCGTTACCTTGCACCCGGCCAGCGAAGCCACTGCCAACATGCTCTACGACCGCGTGGAGGAAGGCTTCTACGACGGCACGCAATGGCAATTCCTGCGCAATTGGAACGGCGACCAGACCGATTACGGCGTCAATTTCTCCAGCGTTCCGCAACTGCTGAAGATCAAGCTCGCCACCTATTGACACATCGGCGCCGCCCCTGCGGGTGCCGTCATCACGTATAAAGGAAGTGGATATGCGTAACCGGAATCGTCCCGCGCGGCTGGCACTGAAGCCACTTGCGCAATTTCTGTCGCTATCGCTGCTGGTGAGCAGTGCTCATGCACAGGAGGTACAGCGCCAGGCCGATGGCGTCACTGTGCATCCACGCGTCCAGGGCGCGGCGGCGGTACGCCTGCAAGTGGTGGACACAGGCATCATCCGCGTCAGCGCCGACCCGGACGGCGATTTCAAACGCAGCGACAGCCTGATGCGGGTGCCGGTGCAAGGCGATAGCGCGTTCCAGCTGGACGAGCAGAGCGACAGCGTGCGGCTCAAAACCGCCAAGGTCATCGCCACCGTCTCCACCATCGACGGCCACGTCAGCTTCGCCGATGCCCAGGGCAAGCCGCTGTTGGCCGAAGTGGCCGGTGGCCGCACGTTTTCGCCGCTGAAGGTGGAAGGCCACGACTATCTGAGCACACGCCAGCGTTTCGTCTCGCCGGATGACGAGGCTTTCTACGGCTTCGGCCAGCACCAGCAGGGCTGGATGAACCAGAAGGGCCGCAATGTCGAGCTGCTGCAAAGCAATATCGACCTGGCGGTGCCGTACCTGGTGTCCAGCCGCAACTACGGCATCCTGTGGGACAACAATTCGATTACGCGCATGGGCGATCCGCGCGGCCTGCAACCGCTGCCGGCCACGCTGAAGCTCTACGACGCCAACGGCAAGCCGGGCGCGCTCACCGCGCGTTATTCGATCGATGGCAAGCAGGTCGTGGAGCGCCGCGAAAGCGAACTCAACTACCAGTACATCAAGGATCTGGCCAAGTATCCGGACCAGGCCAAGCCCAGCGACAAGCGGCGGATGCAGGTCAGCTGGGAAGGCGAAATCGAAGCCCAGAGTGCCGGCGAACACACCTTCTCGCTGTATGCCAGCGAATACGCCAGGCTGTGGGTCGACGGCAAGCAGGTGATCGATCGCTGGCGCCAGAACTGGAATCCCTGGCATCACGAATTCACGCTGACGTTGGCGCCGGGCCAGCGGCATACGCTCAAGGTCGAATGGGACCTGATCGACCCAAGCTACATCGCGCTGCTGCACCGCGACCCGCTGCCGGCCGACCAAGCCAAGGACCTGTCGCTATGGTCCGAAGCCGGGCAGATGATCGACTACTACCTCGTGGCCGGAGACAATGCCGACCAGCTCATTGCCGGCTATCGCGAGCTGACCGGGAAAGCGGTGTTGCTGCCGAAATGGGCCTACGGGTTCTGGCAAAGCCGTGAGCGCTACAAGGCGCAGGCCGAACTGGTCGATACCGTCGCCGAGTACCGCCGCCGCAAACTGCCGCTGGACAATATCGTGCTCGACTGGTCGTACTGGCCGGAGGACGCCTGGGGCTCTCACGACTTCGACAAGCAGCATTTCCCCGATCCGGATGGCATGATCAAGGCGCTGCACGACATGCACGCGCAGATCATGATCTCCATCTGGCCGAAGTTCTACCCAACCACCGCCAACTACAAGGAGCTCGATGCCGCCGGGCACATGTACCGGCGCAATGTCGAAGTGGGCGAACTGGACTGGATCGGCAAGGGCTACAAGAATTCCTTCTACGATCCGTACTCGGCGCAGGCGCAGGCGATCTACTGGCGCCAGATCAACGAAAAACTCAACAGCAAGGGCATCGATGCCTGGTGGATGGACGCCGACGAACCGGACGTGCACTCCAACCTGGATATCGACCAGCGCAAGGCGCGCACCACCCCGACCGCGCTCGGCCCGTCCACCGAATACTTCAACTCCTACCCGCTGCCGCATACGCACGGCGTGTACGCCGGCGATCGAGCAGCCGATGGCAAGCGCGTCTTCATCCTGTCGCGCAAGGGCTACGCCGGCACCCAGCGCAACGCGGTGGCAGTGTGGAGCGGCGACATCGTTTCGCGCTGGGACGATATGCGCGAGCAGATCTCGGCAGGCGTGAACATCTCGATGTCGGGCCTGCCGAACTGGACCTTCGACATCGGCGGCTTCGCCGTCGAGAAGCGTTACGAAGAACAGCAGCCAGCACACCTGAAGGAATGGCGCGAGCTCAATACCCGCTGGTTCCAGTTTGGTGCGTTCGTGCCGCTGTTCCGTTCCCATGGCCAGTTTCCGTATCGCGAAATATGGAACATCGCGCCCGAAGGCACGCCTTACTACGACAGCCTGGCCTACTACAACCGGCTGCGCTACACGCTGCTGCCGTACATCTACACGCTGGCCGGCGACACCTATCACCACGATGGCGTGATGATGCGGGGTCTGCCGATGGACTTCCCCAACGATGCCAAGGTTGCCGACATCAACGACGAATACCTGTTCGGGCCAGCATTCCTGGTGGCGCCGGTGACCACGTTCGGCGCCACCTCGCGGTCGGTCTACCTGCCGGCGGGCACGTCCTGGATCGACTTCAACAGTGGTACGCGCTACGCCGGTGGCCAGACCATCGACGCCGCCGCACCGCTGGAACGCATGCCGCTGTTCGTGCGCGCCGGTTCGATCGTGCCGACCACCACGGTTCAGCAATACGTCGACGAGACGCCAGACGCGCCGCTTACGTTGGTGGTCTACACCGGTGCCGATGGCCAGTTCTCGTTGTATGAGGACGACGGCAAGGGCTACGGCTACGAAAAGGGTGAATTCAGCCGCATCCCGCTGCAGTGGAGCGAGGCCAAGGGGATCCTGAGCGTCGGTGCGCGCGAGGGCGGCTGGCCGGGAATGCAGGAGCGCCGGACCCTCAAGGTGCGCTTCGTCGACGGGCTGCGCGCCGATGCCGGTGCGCTGGAGCCGGAGGTCGATGCCACGGTGCAGTACGACGGCGCCGTGCTGACGGTTGCGCGCAAGCGCGGCAAGGCGAAATGATGTCCAGGTCGAATCTCGCTACGCGCGTGCGGAGTGCACTTTGCCTATCGAGTTGACCCGCCGCGAAGTATGCAAGGCGATGGGCGCCGGCCTGATGGCCGGCGGCGTGTTGCCGCGCGCTACGGAGGCGGCGCCGTTGTCGCTGCCCCCGGTCGCTGCGCCCGGCGCGCTCACGTTGTGGTATCCGCAACCGGCGACGCAATGGGTCGAAGCATTGCCACTGGGCAATGGACGGTTGGCGGCGATGGTGTGGGGCGGGATCGCGCACGAGCGGCTGCAACTCAACGAGGACACGCTGTACGCGGGCGGGCCGTACGACGGCACGTCGCCCGACGCATTGGCGGCACTGCCGCGAGTACGCGAACTGATCTTCGCCGGCCGCTACGCCCAGGCCGAGCAACTGGCCGATGCGAAGATGTTGTCGCGGCCGCCCCAGCAGATGCCGTATCAGCCATTGGCCGACGTGCTGCTGGACTACGACCGCGCCGATGGCGTGGAAGGCTATCGACGCGAACTGGATCTGGACAGTGCGATGGCCACCACGCAGTTCACGTCCGGTGGCGCCACCCACCGGCG
>JAATFS010000024.1 GCA_015655035.1 Lysobacterales bacterium
CACTGGATGGCCTTCATGTCGGCATCGGTGGCTGGGTCTACGCCCCCTGGCGCGGCGGCATGTTCTATCCGGAAGGCCTGGTACAGCGGCGCGAGCTGGAGTACGCCAGCCGCCATGTCACTGCCATCGAGATCAATGGCACCTACTACGGCGCGCAGAAACCAGCCACCTACGTCAGGTGGCGCGACCAGGTGCCGGGGGGATTCGTGTTCTCGGCCAAGGCGCCACGGCGCATCACCCAATCGCGCCGGCTGGCCGGCACGCTCGGCCAGGTCGAGGATTTCGTCGGAGGCATCGCCGAACTCGGCGATTCACTCGGCCCACTGGTCTGGCAATTCGAGCACGGTCATTCGCTGGACAGCGACGATATCGAAGCGTTTCTCGAACTGCTGCCCAAGCGCGCCGGCACGCGTTCAGTGCGCCATGTACTGGAAATTCGCGATCCGGCGTTCGTAAACGCCGCGCTGTTGGCGCAGGTCCGCCGCCATGGCGTGGCAACCGTGTTCACTGATTCCGACGAACATCCTTCGTTCGCTGACTTGAGCGCCGATTTCGTCTACGCCCGGCTGATGCGCAGCCAGGCGCGGCTGCATGCCGGCTACACCGAGGCGGCGCTACGCCGATGGGCCGAGCGCATTCACGCCTGGCGCCAGGGCAAGGATCCGGCCGATCTGCCGCATATCGCTTCCCCGGCCACAACGGCACCTGCACGCGAGGTATTCGTGTTCTTCATTGCCGCCGCCAAGGAACGCAATCCAGGGGCGGCAATGGCGCTGTTGCGGGCACTGGCCGGCTGAGAACAGAAGCGGGCGGCCGATTCTTCTACCGGTCTTCTAACGGCAACGCGATGCCCGGCATCGCCAGCAACCGGCTCGCTCGGCGATAATGGGGAATGTCGATGAGTCCCATGCGCCAGGCGCAACTGCAAATCCATTTCTGCGTGCTGCTGTGGGGTATCACCGCCATTCTCGGCAAGCTGATCACCCTGCCCGCGCTGCCGTTGGTTTGGTGGCGCATGCTGCTGGTGGTCGCAGCGCTGGCACTGCTGCCGCGCGTCTGGCGCGGCCTGCGCGCATTGACGCCACGGCTGGCGCTTGCCTATTGCGGTATCGGCGTACTGGTGGCACTGCACTGGCTCACCTTCTACGGGGCGATCAAGCTGGCCAACGCCTCGGTTGCCGCCACCTGCATCGCGCTGGCACCAGTGTTCACCGCCGTCATCGAACCCTGGGTGGCGCGGCGCCCGTTCCAACCGCGCGAACTGGCCTTCGGACTGGCGGTGTTGCCAGGCGTGGCGCTGGTGGTCGGCGGCGTCCCCGATGGCATGCGCGCAGGCATCGCGGTAGGCGCGGTGTCGGCCGTCTTCGTTGCCCTGTTCGGCTCGCTCAACAAGCGCATGGTCGAGCATGCCGACCCGCTGACCGTCACCGCGCTGGAACTGGGCGCCGGCACCTTGATGCTGACCGCGCTGGCACCGTTGATGCCGGTCCTGCTACCCGCCCTGGATGGCGATCTGCTGGTCCTGCCCGGCCTCGGCGACAGCCTGCTGCTGCTCGCACTGGCGCTGGCCTGCACGCTGCTGCCGTTCGCGCTGGCGCTGGTGGCGCTGCGCCATCTCAGTGCCTACTCGGTGCAACTTGTCACCAACCTGGAACCGGTCTATGCGATCGTGCTTGCCATCGTTCTACTCGACGAGCAGAAGGAACTGACGCCGCTGTTCTACCTGGGCGTGGCGATCATCCTGGGCGCGGTGTTCCTGCATCCGGTGCTGGAGCGCGGACGCCAGATGCAACGCGCGTGACCCCACGCAAGCCGCAGTAGCTCGAACAGCGGGTTTCCACGCGCCGGACTGACGCCCGACGCGATGCCAAAACCATTCTGGATTCAGAAGTCCTGGCGTTGCGGCAACAGCGCGCGCAGTTCCGGATCAGTGAGGTTGCGCCATTGCCCGGGCTTGAGCGCGGCGAGCTTGATGTTGTCGATACGCACCCGCCGCAGCTGGGTGACGCGATAACCGAATTCGGCCGCCATCAGGCGGATCTGGCGGTTCAAACCTTGCTCCAGCACGATCCGGAAGCCGAACTTGGCAATGCGCGTGGCCCGGCATGGCAAGGTCATCTGCCCGTGGATGCGCACGCCGCGCGCCATGCCACGCAAGAATTCGTCGCTGACCGGCTTGTTGACCGCGACCAGGTATTCCTTCTGGTGCCGGTTCTCGGCACGCAGGATTTCGTTGACGATATCGCCATTGCTGGTCATCAGGATCAACCCCTCCGACTCCTTGTCCAGCCGGCCGATCGGGAAGATCCGCTGCTCATGGCCGACGAACTCGACGATGTTGCCCTTGACCGAACTCTCGGTGGTACAGGTGACGCCCACCGGCTTGTTCAGCGCGATGTAGACATGGCGGCGCCCCCCCGGCTTCTTCGCCGCACGCGTACGCAGCGGCTGGCCATCGACCAGCACCTCATCGCCATCGCCCACCACCGCGCCGGTGCCAGCCGGCACACCATTGACGGTGACCCGGCGCTCGCCAATCAGGCGATCGGCCTCGCGGCGCGAACAGAAACCGGTTTCGGCGATGTGCTTGTTGAGGCGGGTGGTGGTCATGGAGCGTTCGCTGTTCCTTCTCCGACCAAGGCGCAGAAGGTGCCCGGAGGGCAGAGGAAAAAAGTGGGCGCCGGTGGACAGTGGCGCAGAACGCCCCCATCGCTTCCGGCGCCCTCATCTGGCGCTACGCGCCTCCCTTCACCCGCACACTCGGGAGAAGGGGGCCAGGCGCGGCTCAGAAGCTGCGCGGACCGCGCGGCTTGCCTGGACCGGCGCGATGCGGGCGATCACCCGCCGGCTTGCTGCCGCCGGGCCGCGCAAACTTCGGCTTGAACGCGCGCGGTGCGCTTTCCTCGCCTGCCTCGACCTTGCGCATCTGCAATTGCTGGCCGGACACCCAGACCTTCTTCAGGTGCTGCAGCAACTCGCTCGGCATGTCTGCCGGCAGGTCGAGCACGGAATGCTCGTCATGGATGTCGATGCGGCCGATGAAACGACTTTCCAGTCCCGCCTCGTTGGCGATCGCGCCGACGATGTTGGCCGGCTTGACGCCATGGGTATGACCGACCTCGATCCGGTAGGTCTCCATCCCCACTTCCGCTTCACCACGCGGTGCGACCCTGTCGCGGCGTGGGCGCTCGAAACTGCCGATGTCGCGCTCGTAATTGAAGTCGCCACCCTGCGCCGCAGCGCCTGGGGCCGTGTCGCTGCGCGGCGGACGAGCCGGACGCGACTCTCGCTCGAACCGGGCCGGACGCTCGCGGCTGTCGCCACGCTCGGCGCGGGCCGGACGCTCGCCGCGCTCGGGACGCTCGCTGCGCTCCGGCGGCCGGGCACCACGTACCGGGGCGGTCAGCAGGAACGGAGAATCGCCCTGCAACAGCTTGGCCAGCGCGGCCGCGATGTCGATCGCGGGCACGTTGTTCTCGCCTTCGAAACGCTGCAGCATCTCGCGGTAGAACTCGATGTCGCCGCCGGCCAGGGTCTCGCCGACGCGGCTGATGAACTTGGCGATACGGGTATCGTTGACCGCATCCACGCTCGGCAGCTGCATTTCCTCGATCGGCTGCCGGGTGGCGCGCTCGATCGCACGCAGCATGCCCTTCTCGCGCGGGGTGACGAACAGGATCGCGTCGCCGCTGCGACCGGCACGGCCGGTACGGCCGATGCGGTGCACGTAGCTCTCGGTGTCGTACGGGATATCGTAGTTCAGCACATGGCTGACGCGTTCCACGTCCAGGCCGCGCGCGGCCACGTCGGTGGCGACCAGGATGTCCAGCTTGCCGTCCTTGAGCTGGGCAATGGTCTTCTCGCGCTGCGCCTGCTGCATGTCGCCGTTGATCGCCGCAGCGGCCAGGCCACGGGCCTGCAGCTTCTGCGCCAGTTCCTCGGTTGCCGCCTTGGTGCGGGCGAAGATGATCATGCCGTCGAAGGTCTCGACCTCGAGGATGCGGGTCAGCGCGTCCAGCTTGTGCAGCCCGCTCACCCACCAGTAGCGCTGGCGGATGTTGGCCGAGGTGGTGGTCTTGGCGGCGATGGTGACTTCCGCCGGGTCCTTCAGATAGGTCTGCGCGATGCGCCGGATCGCCGGCGGCATGGTGGCCGAGAACAGCGCCACCTGGCGCTTTTCGGGGAGCTTCTTCAGCACCGCCTCGACGTCGTCGATGAAGCCCATGCGCAGCATCTCGTCGGCCTCGTCCAGCACCAGCGTCTTGAGCTGGGACAGGTCCAGGGTGCCGCGATCCAGATGGTCGATGACGCGGCCGGGCGTACCCACCACCACGTGCACGCCGCGCTTGAGCGCGCTCAGCTGCTGGGCGTAGGGCTGGCCACCGTAGACCGGCAGCACGCGGAAGCCGGGGATCGCCTCGGCATATTTCTGGAACGCCTCGGCGACCTGGATCGCCAGTTCGCGGGTCGGCGCCAGCACCAGCGCCTGCGGCTTGAGCTGGGCCAGATCGGCGTTGGACAACACCGGCAGCGCGAACGCCGCCGTCTTGCCGGTACCGGTCTGGGCCTGGCCCAGCACATCGCGGCCAGCGAGCAGCGCGGGAATGGTGGCAGCCTGGATCGGCGACGGTGACTCATAGCCGACGTTGGCGACGGCCTTCATCACAGCATCCGAGAGGCCGAGATCTGCAAACAGCAGCGGCGCGGGGGTTTCTTGGGACATGGGGTAACTCCGGAGGCGCCGCAGAGAACCGGCAGGCGCAAAGAAGGCTATTGTGCATCCTTCAGGGGGGTGCTGTCGAAAGGTGTCGCAGTGAACCGTTCAGGTGCAAGGTTCAAGCTGGCGCCTGCCCGCCCTGGCCTGCCACCGCTTGCGCGAATTCGCTCGCAGCTCGAGCAGCTCGCCCGCTTCGGGCGCGAGTGAGCGGATAATCGCCCTCCCTCCTGGAGTCGCCCCTCATGCAAACCCTAGAATTTGAACTGGACCGCGAACACGTCGAGCTCAACCAGTTGCTCAAGCTCGCCGGCGTCGCCGACAGCGG
>JAATFS010000078.1 GCA_015655035.1 Lysobacterales bacterium
CTTGATCATCCACCACTGGATCAGCAGGCCCAGGCCGCCGTTGACCACCCAGTACAGCACCAGGCCGGCCGGCACGAAGGCCATCATCACGCCGAACACCAACGGCATGAACTGCATCATCTTGGCCTGCATCGGATCCACACCCGGCGTCGGCGTAAGCTTCTGCGTCGCCCACAGGATCGCCACGTTCACCAACGGCAGGATGAAGTAGGGATCGCGCGCGGTCAGGTCCTGGATCCAGCCCAGCCACGGCGCCTGCCGCAGTTCCACCGACTCCACCAGCACCCAGTACAGCGCGAAGAAGATCGGCATCTGGATCAGCACCGGCAGGCAGCCGCCCATCGGATTGATCTTCTCCTTCTTGTACAGCTCCATCATCGCCTGCTGGTACTTCTGGCGATCGTCGCCGTAGCGCTCCTTCAACTGCGCCAGGCGCGGCTGGAACTTGCGCATCTTGGCGCCGGACTTGTACTGCGCCGCCGACAGGGGATACAGCGCCAGGCGCAGCAGCACGACCAGGCCAACGATGGCCCAGCCCCAGTTGCCCAGGAAGGTGTGCAGATGGCTCAGAACCCAGAACAGGCCCTGGCCAATGATCGCCATCAGCGAGAAGCGGCTGTAGTCGACCACGCGATCCAGTCCCTTCACGTCTTCCTTGGTGATCGCCGCCACCAGCTTCGGGCCGACCCACAGCCGCGCTTCGGTGCTGGCGCTCTGACCCGGCGCAACGGTGAAGCCAGGCCCGCGCAGCTCGGCCACGTCGCGCGGGCCCTGTTGCGCCAGCACGTACAACGAGGCCTGATCCTTCTGCGGAATCCATGCCGTGAAGAAGTGGTGCTGCAACATCGCCATCCAGCCACCGGTGATGGTGCGGTTGAGGCCACCATCGTCGGCGTAGTCCTTGAACGCACGGCGCTCGTAGCCTTCTTGCGGGCTGTACCAGGTGGCGCCGTTGAAGCTGAAGGAATCCGGGTTGGTCATGTTGCGATCGAGGATCGCCGGCACGCGGCTGAGCTTGCGGAACACATAGCCGCTCCAGCTCGCGCCACCGTTGTTGCTGACTTCATCCTTGATCGAGATCGCGTAACGACCGCGCTCCAGGGTGAAGGTGCGACGGATGCTGACACCGTTCGGGCCGTTCCACACGAACGGCACCACCAGCGAGTCCTGGCCCTGGGCGAGCGCCAGTTCGGTGGCGGGCTGCTCCAGGCGGAAGCCGCCCACGCCCGGCACCGGGGAGTTCTTGTCGCTGGCCCAGCCGCTGGTGGCGTTGTAGGGATGTGCCGGCTCCTCGGTCAGCAGATCGACCGGGGCAGCGCCCGGCGCCTTGCTTTGCGGGAACTTCAGCAATTCGGCATCGAGCACGCTGCGGCCATCGAGCTTGAGCCGCAGCACGTCGGTGCTGACGGTGATCACCGATGCCGATGCCGCCGGGGCAGTCGCCACCGTCTCGGGCGGGGTGGACGTCGTGGGTGCCGTGGGTGCCGTGGCGGCCGGCACGCCGGCTTGCGGAATTGCCGGACCAGCGCCCGGCGCATCCGGATCCTGTGCAGCGGGCACTGCCGGCGCGGTGGCAGCGGTCGGCGTGGCGGCGGCGGAGGTGTCTTTGTTCCACTCCACCCACAACAATGCCGCGACCATCAGCCAGGCAAAGATCAGGAATACACGGGTCTGGTTCATCGGGCAGCAACTCGCTCAGCCGGAACGGGGTTCCGGCTCGGTCGGTGAAAGGGAAGTGGACGCGGCCCTGACGGGCGGCGGCATTGTGCCGTCAGCAGCGGGTACGGGCAATGCGCCGGCACGGCGCAGTACGCGCAGGAAGGCCTCGCGCACTTGCGCGTTGGAGGCCTGGGCGGCGGCAGAACGAGCGACCACGACATAGTCTCCCCCTTGCAGCCAGGGCAGAATGTGGCGTGTGGCGTCGCGCAGTACCCGCTTGATGCGATTGCGGCCCACGGCGCGCGAATCCACCTTGCGCGAAACCGCCATACCCAGCCGTGGCGGGGTACTGGTCTGGCGCCAGTGCAGGCTCAGCAGTGGGTCGGAAGTACGCCGGGCGGTGTCGAACACAACCGTGTATTCCGCACGCGTACGAACCCGCGCAGAGCGAGTAAATCGCTTGCGCGGGTCGGATTCGTTCACGTCGGGAATTGCCAGAGCCGCGAGGAGCGGCGCAGCAATCAAGCGCTCAGGCGCTTGCGGCCCTTGGCGCGGCGACGAGCCAGGATCTTGCGACCGTCGGCCGTCTTCATACGGGTACGAAAGCCATGGTCGCGCTTGCGCTTGAGGTTACTGGGTTGGAATGTGCGCTTGGTGGCCATTGGGGCCTCTGTATGAAGGGATACGAAAGAACCGGAAATTCTATAGGAGCGATATAGCGCAGGTCAACCGGCCCCAGCGTCGCCCTGTGGATCGAATCATCCGGGGCTGTGGATTGCCCTGTGAATAACCCTGGGAAAAGCCGCCCCCCGGTGGTAGTCTGATTCATCCGTTTTTCGACTCCCGGGCTGCTCGCGCGGTGCGCTTTCGCGCCCGGTAGCCGGTTTTACTGATGAATACACTTTGATGGATGCTTGGCCCCGCTGTCTGGAACGTCTCGAAGCTGAATTTCCGCCCGAGGATGTCCACACCTGGTTGAAACCCCTGCAGGCTGAGGAGCGTGGCGACAGCCTTGTGCTGTACGCACCCAACGCCTTCATCGTGGACCAGGTGCGCGACCGCTATCTGGCCCGTATCCGCGAGCTGGCGGCCTACTTTGCCGGCAGCAACGAAGTGGCGCTGGCGGTAGGCTCGCGGCCGCGCGCACCGGAACCGGCGGCACCGGTCTCGGTGGCCGCTCCGGTGCCGCCACCGGCCACGATGGTGCCGTTCGCGGGCAACCTGGACTCCCACTACACCTTCGCCAACTTCGTCGAGGGCCGCAGCAACCAGCTCGGCCTGGCGGCGGCCACCCAGGCTGCGCAGAAGCCCGGCGACCGCGCGCACAACCCGCTGCTGTTGTACGGGAGCACCGGCCTGGGCAAGACCCATCTGATGTTCGCCGCCGGCAATGCCATGCGCGCCGCCAATCCAGGGGCCAAGGTCATGTACCTGCGCTCGGAGCAGTTCTTCAGCGCGATGATCCGCGCGTTGCAGGACAAGGCGATGGACCAGTTCAAGCGCCAGTTCCAGCAGATCGATGCCCTGTTGATCGACGATATCCAGTTCTTTGCCGGCAAGGACCGCACCCAGGAGGAGTTCTTCCACACCTTCAACGCGCTGTTCGACGGCAAGCAGCAGATCATCCTGACCTGCGATCGCTACCCGCGCGAGGTCGAAGGCCTGGAGCCGCGGTTGAAATCACGGTTGGCATGGGGCCTGTCAGTGGCGATCGATCCGCCGGACTTCGAGACCCGCGCCGCGATCGTATTGGCCAAGGCGCGTGAGCGTGGTGCCGAGATTCCGGACGATGTCGCTTTCTTGATTGCCAAGAAGATGCGCTCGAACGTGCGCGACCTCGAGGGTGCGCTCAACACCCTGGTCGCTCGTGCCAACTTCACCGGCCGTCCGATCACCGTTGAGTTCGCCCAGGAAACGCTGCGCGACCTGTTGCGGGCCCAGCAACAGGCCATCGGCATCCCCAACATCCAGAAGACCGTAGCCGATTACTACGGCCTGCAGATGAAGGACCTGCTGTCCAAGCGCCGTACACGCTCGCTGGCGCGTCCGCGCCAGGTCGCCATGGCGCTGACCAAGGAACTGACCGAACACAGCCTGCCGGAGATCGGCGACGCCTTCGCAGGGCGCGATCACACCACCGTGCTGCATGCCTGCCGGCAGATCCGCACATTGATGGAAACCGACGGCAAGCTGCGCGAGGACTGGGACAAGCTCATTCGCAAATTGAGCGAGTAGTACGGCCGTTCCCGGCGTTTCTCCTGGCCGAATGCACGCAGTGGAAAAAACCGTGCATGCTCTGGGCAGAAATGCGGGAGAATCTGTGGATAAATACGCTCCTGGTTGAGGCAAGAAATCTATCCACAGGTTTCCCCACCCTGCCAGGGGTAGTTATCCGAGGGGTTTCAAGCCAAAGGAATCCTTTTAGAAACAAATGTTTAAGGTAGTTTTCCGCCAAAAACGGCCCTACCATCACCACCAAGCTTTTGATTTATTCCATATCTTTTAAAGCATAGGGGCACGGAACCACATGCGTTTCACACTGCAGCGCGAA
>JAATFS010000405.1 GCA_015655035.1 Lysobacterales bacterium
CAGAACCAGTTCAAGACCCTGACCCAGGGCTCGGGCCTGCTGTTCCACGTGTTCGACCACTACGGTCCGAAGGAACAGGGCGCCATCGCCAAGCGCCAGAACGGCGTGATGATCGCCAACGCGCCGGGCGCCACGCCGGCCTATTCGCTCGGACCGTTGCAGGAACGCGGCAAGCTGTTCGCCGCCGAAGGCGACAACGTGTACGAAGGTCAGCTGATCGGCATCCATTCCAAGGACAACGATCTGACCGTCAACGCGATCAAGACCAAGCCGCTGACCAACATGCGCGCCTCGGGCAAGGACGATGCGATCGCGCTGACTCCGGCGATCAAGTTCACCCTGGAGCAGGCCCTGGACTTCATCGACGACGACGAGCTGGTGGAAATCACCCCGAAGGAAATCCGCCTGCGCAAGAAGTTCCTGACCGAAAGCGACCGCAAGCGCGCCGGCCGCGGCGGCTGATTCGACCAAGTCGTCGCCTCACCCGTGAGCGAAAAGCCCTACAACCCGGATGCGCACGCGCATCCGGGCCTTCACCTGGTCGCCTTGCTTGAGGCGAGCAAGGGGCTGCTCGCGGTACTGGCGGCCACGGGCCTGGAAATTCTGGGCCCGTTGCCGTTGCAGCATGCAGTGAACAAACTGATCCAGCGCTTCAATCTGGATCCTCAGCACGGCGCACTGCCGTCGCTGCTCAAGACAATCAATCCTTCTGCGGTGCACGTGGCGGCGGCGGTGATGCTGGCCTACGGCCTGCTGCACCTCATCGAAGCCTGGGGCCTGTGGCGCGCCAAGGCCTGGGCATCGCTGCTGGGCTGCATCTCGGCCGGCATCTACCTGCCCTTCGACATCTACGCCATCGTCCGCCATCCGGGCTGGCCCTCATGGGGCGTGCTGGCGATCAATCTACTGGTGGTCGGCGTACTCGCGCGCGACCTGGTGCGCAGGCGTCTGCGCCCACGCTTCGGGCGCTGAGCCTTCGGCCAGGAATGACACGCGCCGAACGGGTTGCTCGGCAAACCTCGGCCAGGGCCATTCGCTAACCGGCTCCTTGTACACCATCCTCGGCGCCGGGCGAACGCACGGCTCCCGCCTCGACCGACACCGACGTGCGTGCAAGCGCAGGCGCGGCCTCGGACAGAATTTCCGCACGCAGGCGCGGCAGCGCATAAGGGTGCTCGCGCATCAGAAAATCGAGCATGCGCTCACGCACCACGCAGCGCAGGTCGAAGGCATCGCCGGAATTGCGCGCACTCACCAGCAATCGCACCTGGATCGTGTTCTCACTGCTGTCGGTGATCTGGGTCACGCAGACCCGGCCATCCCATAGCGGCTCGCTGCCGCAGATCCGCTCCAATTCCACCCGTAGCTGCGGCAGCGGTGCGCGGTAGTCCAGCCACAGGAATGCGGTACCGAGCAGATCGGCGCTGTTGCGCGTCCAGTTCTGAAACGGATTTTCGATGAACCACGACAACGGCACCACCATCCGCCGCTCGTCCCAGATTCGCACGACCACGTAGGAACTGCCGATCTCCTCGATACGGCCCCACTCGCCTTCGACGATCACCACGTCGTCAAGCCGGATCGGCTGGGTCAATGCGATCTGCAGGCCCGCGATCAGGTTGCCGAACACCGGTTTGGCGGCGATCCCGGCGACCAGCCCGATGATCCCGGCCGAGGCCAGCAAGGTCTTGCCGACCTGCCGCACCTGATCGAACGTCAGCAGCACCACCGAGATACCGACAAGGATGATGGCCCACATCAACACCCGGCTCAGCACCCGCGTCTGGGTCTGGATGCGGCGCGCCGCCAGGTTGTCGGCCACCTCCATCGGATGGCTGCGCAGGATCGCCGATTCGCCCGCCGCCACCGAGCGCACCAGCAGCCAGGTCACGCAACCGACGATGCCGACATGCAGCAGGTGCTGCAACGCCAGCAGTGCCCTGCCCTCCAGCGGCGTGGCCTCGGTGGCCAGCATCAGGAACAACAACGGCAGGATGAAGGCCAGCGGCAACGTGACTACGCGAATAATGCGCGCGCGCCGATAGTCGCGCCCCTGCATCCGCCGGAACAGCCACCACATCAGTGACCAGACGATGACGCCCGCCAGTGCCGAGGCAGCTAGCGGGATCGCATATGCACGTATTTCAATCCAGTCGGCAGGCAAATCGTTTCCTCCAACAGCGAAGGTATCTGCAGCCTGGACGATGGCGCATTAGCGCGGCGTCATGCTCGGTGCGCGGCGATCATGCGCCAGTCGACGCGGATAACTGCTGGCGCTTGCGCACGATCGCCATCGCGATCTCCAGCGACTGCTCGTAGTTCAGACGCGGATCCACGCTGGAGCGGTAGGCACGCTCGAGGTCGCGCTCGGTCAACGCACGTGCCCCGCCCGTGCACTCGGTGACGTCCTCGCCGGTCAACTCCAGATGCACGCCACCCAGCCGGGTGCCGGCAGCGGCATGCAGATCGAACGACATCTCCACCTCGCCGAGGACATTGTCGAAGCGCCGGGTCTTGAAGCCGTTGCCGGTACTTTCGGTGTTGCCATGCATCGCATCGCACACCCACAGCACGCGACGGCCGTCGCGCTTGACCGCATCCAGCAGCGGCGGCAGCTTGTCGGCGATCTGCGCCGCGCCCATGCGATGAATGAAGCTCAGCCGCCCTGGCTCGTCGTCGGGATTGAGCACGTCGATCAGGCGCAGCAGTTGGTCCGGCTGCACCGACGGCCCCACCTTGATCGCGATCGGATTGCGCACACCGCGCAAGTATTCGACATGCGCACCGTCCAACGCGGCCGTTCGCATGCCGATCCATGGGTAGTGGGTACTCAGATTGAACCAGCCCCACTGCCTGGGCACCTGACGCGTCAGCGCTTCCTCGTAGGGCAGCAGCAAAGCCTCGTGCGAGGTGTAGAACTCGATGCGATTGAGGTTGTGCACTTCCGAACCGGACAACGTCTCCATGAAACGCACCGCGTCGCCGATCGAGCCCACCATCCTCTGGTAGTCCACGGCCATCGGTGAATAACCGACCCATTGCAGATTCCAGTACTCGGGATGGTGCAGGTCGGCAAATCCACCATCGATCAGCGCACGCACGAAATTCATCGTCATCGCCGAGCGCGAATGCGCGGTGATCATGCGCCTCGGATCGGGCAAGCGCGACTCCGCGGTGAAGTCCGGGCCGTTGATCACGTCGCCCCGATAACTCGGCAGGGTCGCCCCATCGCGGGTTTCGGTATCGGCCGAACGCGGCTTGGCGTACTGCCCGGCAAAGCGCCCTACCCGTACCACCGGCAAGCGCAGGCCATGCACCAGCACCAGGCTCATCTGCAACAGCACCTTCAGCCGGTTGGAAATCGTGCCGGACTCGCAATCGCTGAAGTTCTCCGCGCAGTCTCCCCCTTGCAACAGGAAGCGCTTGCCCTCCTGCGCCTCGGCCAGCTGCCGCTTCAGCGCGAAGATCTCCCACGACGTCACCAATGGCGGCAACTGCGCGAGTTCGCTCAGTGCCTGCGCCAGCGCCGCCTGATCCGGGTAGACCGGCATCTGCAACGCGGTACGCGAACGCCAGCTTTGCGGCGACCATGATTCGGCCAGGTTCACCGCCTGCGACGGGCTCTGTGACTGCTGCATCGTGAAACTCCTCTATCGACCTGCGCTGGCCAGTTCGCCGACAGGTCAAAACGCTATGTATGGGTGAGCCGGACGCCAAGCGCCACGCGCGGCGCGCGGCGCGCGAGCGGCGGACGGCCAATGGAAAACCGCCGCTATCGGCGGCGCACTGGCTAGAACAGCTTGCGCGGCCCCCGCTGCCTGAAGCCTGCATACAGTGCCCACAGGGCGAACAGCACGAACCACACCAGGCTCCACATCGGCATCGACAGGCCAAGAAAGCGCCAATCGATGTTGCCGCAATTGCCCGTACCGGTCAGCACCGTGCGCAACACCTCGAACGGCCCCAGGGTCTCACTCAGGAAACTCAGCGGCGGTCCACATGAGGCCATCTCGTCCTGCGGCATCACCTGCACCCACACGTGCCGCGCAGCGATGCCGGCACCCACCGCAGCTGCCACAAACGCCAGCACGCCATAGAGACGTCGGGCACCGCCCCGTCTTGGGCCATGCAACGCCCCCAACAGGAACAGCACCCCCAGCGCTGCAAACGCGATCCGCTGGAAGATGCACAACGGGCAAGGCTCCAGGCCCTGTTGCAGCTGCAAGAAGATGGCATAGGCCAACAGCGCCGCACACACCAGGAAACCCAGAAGGAACTGGGTCCGGAAACTCCAACGGAATGGATTCATCGCGAACGCTTGCTCAGGGACCGGAGTGCGAATTATCGACCATTGTTCCGACGCAACCAAACACCTCGCGTATACACCAGAGGACGCAGGCAGCACTTACCGCGGCGGAGTGAAGCGCCAATAAAAAGCCCGGCACATGGCCGGGCTCTTCATTCAGCAAGTTCGCGTCCGATTACTCGGACACTTCCTCGGCGACGACCGGGCGGTCGACCAGCTCGACGTACGCCATCGGCGCATTGTCGCCGGCACGGAAGCCGGCCTTCAGGATGCGCAGGTAGCCACCCGGACGGGTCTGGTAGCGCGGCCCCAGCTCGACGAACAGCTTGCCCACGGCTTCCTTGTCGCGCAGGCGCGAGAAAGCCAGACGACGATTGGCGACGCCATCGACCTTCGCGATGGTGATCAGCGGCTCTGCGACGCGACGCAGTTCCTTGGCCTTCGGCAGCGTGGTCTTGATCAGACCGTGCTTGAACAGCGAGGCGGCCATGTTGCGGAACATCGCTTCGCGATGGGCGCTGGTGCGGTTGAACTTGCGACCGGATTTCTGGTGGCGCATGGTGTTGGATTCCTGATGAATGTTGGAACGACTGAGATTCGCTGTCGCCTTCCTGGCGTTGAAGCATGGACTGCGGATGGCCCGTTGGCTGCCCGTCCTGGACAACCGGCGCCGTGGACCTTCATGCCCATCGACGCGGTTACAGCTACAACACGATCCCCCGCATGACATGCATGCGGGGGATCGTTACTGCATCAGCCAAGCATGCCGTGCTGGGCGACACCGGCCGGCGGCCAGTTCTCCAGCTTCATGCCCAGGGAAAGGCCGCGCTGGGCGAGCACTTCCTTGATCTCGGTGAGCGACTTCTTGCCCAGGTTCGGGGTCTTGAGCAGCTCCACTTCGGTCTTCTGGATCAGATCACCGATGTAATAGATGCTTTCGGCCTTCAGGCAGTTAGCCGAGCGCACGGTCAACTCGAGGTCATCGATCGGACGCAGCAGCACCGGATCCACGCCGCTGCTTGCCGGCTTGGCCGCACCACGGTCGCGGTGGGTGAAGTCACCGAACACCGACAGCTGATCACTGAGGATGTCGGCCGCAGTGCGGACAGCTTCCTCGGCATCGATCGTGCCGTTGGTTTCGATATCGATGACCAGCTTGTCCAGGTCGGTACGCTGTTCGACACGCGCAGCTTCCACTGCGTAGGCGACGCGCCGAACCGGCGAGAACGATGCGTCCAGCACCAGACGACCGATCGTGCGGGTCTCTTCATCCGGACGACGACGCGAGGCAGCCGGCTGGTAGCCGAAACCGCGCTCGATCTTCAACCGCATGTTGATCGCCGTATCCTTGGTCAGATGGCAGATCACGTGATCGCCATTGAGGATCTCGACATTGTGATCGGTCTTGATGTCGGCAGCAGTGACCACACCCGGGCCCTGCTTGGACAGCGACAGCGTGGCGCTCTCGCTACTGTGCATACGGATCGCCACGTCCTTGAGGTTGAGCAGGACTTCAAGCACGTCCTCCTGCAGCCCTTCGACCGTGGTGTACTCGTGCAGCACGCCGTCGATCTCGACTTCGGTAATCGCGAAGCCGGGAATCGAAGACAGCAGCACGCGACGCAGGGCATTGCCCAGCGTATGCCCGTAACCACGCTCCAAGGGCTCGATCACGACCTTGGCGCGGTTGTCGGTAAGGCGTTCGATCTGCGGACCGCGGGGGCGCAGAACCTGGTTGGCGGTAACCGTCATGTTGCGGGGTCTCCTGCGAACCTCCGGCGAAACCGGAGGTTCTCCAATGTGAATTACTTCGAATACAACTCGACGATCAGCGCTTCGTTGATGTCCGAAGGCAGGTCAGCGCGATCCGGCACGGCCTTGAACACGCCGGTGAACTTGCCCGAATCAACCTCGACCCACGACGGGCTCAGATCATGCTGCGCAGCCACAACCAAAGCTTCCTGCACGCGGAGCTGCTTCTGCGCCTTCTCCGACAACGCGATCGCGTCGCCGGCCTTGACCTGATACGACGCCAGGTTCACCGACTTGCCGTTGACCAGCACGCCACGGTGCGAGACCAGCTGACGCGCAGCCGGACGGGTCACGGCGAAGCCCATGCGATAGACGACGTTGTCCAGACGGGTTTCGAGCAGCTGCAGCAGGTTCTCGCCGGTGTTGCCCTTCTTGGTCGAGGCCTTCTTGTAGTAGTTGCGGAACTGACGTTCCAGCAGGCCGTAGATACGCTTGACCTTCTGCTTTTCACGCAGCTGGGTAGCGTAGTCGGACAACTTGCCCTTGCGAGCAGCACCGTGCTGGCCGGGCTTCTGCTCCAGCTTGCACTTGGAGTCCAGCGCACGCGCCGGGCTCTTGAGGGAAAGGTCGGCGCCTTCGCGGCGCGCGAGCTTACAGGTAGGACCGATATAACGAGCCATTTCTTATCGCTCCCTTTAGACGCGACGCTTCTTCGGCGGACGGCACCCGTTGTGCGGGATTGGCGTCACGTCGATGATGTTGGTGATCTTGTAGCCGACGTTGTTGAGCGAACGTACGGCCGACTCACGGCCCGGACCCGGACCCTTGATGCGGACTTCCAGCGACTTCAGGCCGTAGTCCAGCGCTGCACGGCCTGCTTTTTCGGCAGCGACCTGTGCGGCAAACGGCGTGGACTTGCGCGAACCGCGGAAGCCTGCACCGCCCGACGTGGCCCACGAGAGCGCGTTGCCCTGGCGGTCGGTGATGGTGACGATGGTGTTGTTGAAAGAAGCCTGGACGTGGGCGATGCCGTCGGTGACGACGCGCTTGATCTTCTTCTTGGTCTTTGCGGCTGCGGGCTTGTTCATGGGTTACTTCTTGATCGCCTTGCGCGGGCCCTTGCGGGTGCGAGCGTTAGTGCGCGTGCGCTGGCCGCGCAGCGGGAGGCCGCGGCGATGACGCAGGCCGC
>JAATFS010000143.1 GCA_015655035.1 Lysobacterales bacterium
CAAGAAGCTGCCGGCCAAGAAGTCGCCGGCCAAGAAGGCCGCCGCGCGCAAGCCGGTCGCCAGGACGACTGCCGCCAAGCGCGTCAGCCGCAAGTAAGCTGGTCCGCCTTAAGTCCCTCTCCCGTGTATGGGAGAGGGGTGCGGGCAGCGGCCAGGCGCGTCAAGGCGTTGCCGCGCTCACCTGCCATACCGTATTGCCGACATCGTCGGCCACCAGCAACGCGCCTTGTTGATCCTGCGCCAGACCTACCGGGGCGCCATACAACTGCTTCTGGTCAGCGGAATGGAAGCCGGTGACCACCGACTCTGGTGCGCCGACCGGCTTGCCCTGCTGAAAGGCGACGTAGGAAACCCGGTAGCCATTGAGCGGCGAGCGATCCCAGCTGCCGTGTTCGCTGATGAAGGCACCGCCGTGGTACTTGGCCGGTAGCGTGCTGCCCGTATAGAACCATAGCCCCAGCGGCGCAACGTGCGAGCCGATGGCGTAGTCCGGCACGATCGCCTTCTTGACCAGGTCCGGCCGCTGTGGCTTGACCCGCACGTCCACGTGCTGGCCGAAGTAACTGTAGGGCCAGCCGTAGAAGCCGCCGTCCTGGACCGAGGTGAGGTAGTCCGGCACCAGATCGGCACCGATCTCGTCGCGCTCGTTGACGATGCTCCAGAGCTTGCCGGTCTGCGGTTCCCATTGCAGCCCGGTCGGATTGCGCAGGCCATGGGCATAGATGCGGCTGGCGCCACTAGTGGCATCGACCTCGAGCACGGCGGCGCGTCGGTATTCCACCGCTGTCCCGTTTTCGGTGATGTTGCTGTTGGAGCCGACACCCACGTACAGCTTGCTGCCATCCTGGCTGGCCAGCAGCGCCTTGGTTCAATGGTGGTTGATGGTGTCCGGAAGATCGGCGAACTGGACCCCCGGCGCGGTGATCCGGGTGTCGCCGACATGGAACGGGAACTTGACGATGGCGTCGGTATTGGCGACGTACAGCGCGTCGCCGATCACTTGCACGCCGAACGGCGAGTTCAGATGTTCGAGCAGGACATGCTTGTCCCATTCGCCGCCGGCTGATGACTTGCGCAGCAAAGTGATGCGGTTGCCCCCCTTTGCCGACTTGCCGGAGCGAGCCATGATCAGGCCTGCAATCAGCGCCTTGGGCGTGGTTACCGGCGCGGTACCGGGGCCGTTGGCCTCCACCACCAGCACATCGTCGTTGGGCAGCACATACAGCTGGCGCGGGTGCTTCAGGCCGCTGGCGATCTTCTCGATCTTCAATCCGGCCGCCACCTTGGGCGCTTGATCCTGGCCCCAGCCAACCCCCTTGGGCACCTGCATCGGCGGCAGCAGGAAATGCCGTGCTTGCGGCAGTGGCGGGGTGGCGCCGGATTGCTGGGCCGAATCGAGCGCGGCTTTCTCGCTGCACCCGCCCAGTACGACCACGAATGCCAGCGCCAGCGCGCTGTAACGAAGGGTCTTATTCATGGACGAAACTCCTGCGCGTGGCATGCCGTACGGCGACCGCGACGTGGGCGATCGACAGCAGCACGACCGTGCTGAGCGACAACCAGACCCCCGCCGGCATCACCCCATAGGCATCACGGCTATGCACGAATGCGTTGAGGATTGCGATTGCGATGGCGAACAGATTGAGCCAGAAGTCCAAGCGCTCCCCGGGCAGGGAGGTCCCCCGGCCGGTGACCCAGACCTGCACCAGATTGACCAGGCGCGGGATCGCTGCAAACAACAAGCCGAAGGTGATCAGCCACGCGGCTCCCTTGACCCATAGCATCTCCGGGCTGCGTACATAGATGAGGTCGAAGATCAGCGCGGCGACGAAGCAGCCGTAGGGAATCGGGTCGAGCAAGCCATAGATGGCGCTGGCGACAGCGGAGCGACGGGGTGTTGCGAGAGTGCTCATGGGCTGCGTTTCCCTAGGTAGGAAGGAATGCGACGCGAGCGTATGCGGGGCGGGGCTGGCCGCCGCGGTGGCGCGAGGCGATGCCGGGCACATTCGCCGATGGTCTGTCTACATGGCGTAACGAGCTGGTAGGACGGCGATGCGCCGCCTGCCCCGCCCTAACGCATCAGCGATGCCCGCTGACTGCATGCGGCACGTACTCCGCTTCCAATGTGGTTATTTCCTCGGGCGTGAGCGTCAGCGCGAGCGCGGCGACGGCATCGTCGACATGCTGCGGGCGCGAGGCGCCGATGATTGGCGCCGATACGCCTGGCTTGGCCAGTACCCAGGCCAATGCGACCTGTGCCATCGCCACCCCGCGCGCCTTCGCGATCCGCTCGACCGCGTCGATCACGCGGCCATCGGCCGCATCGGTAGCGGCGTACAACGTGTTGCCGAACACGTCGCTATGGATGCGTGGGGTCTGTTCGCCCTTGGCACGTGCCAGCCGGCCGCGTGCCAGCGGGCTCCATGGGATCAATCCCACGCCTTGGTCGGCGCATAGCGGGATCATTTCGCGTTCTTCTTCGCGATAGAGCAGGTTGAGGTGGTTCTGCATCGTCACGAAGCCGGTCCAGCCGTGGCGGCGTGCGACCTCCTGGGCCTTGGCGAACTGCCATGCATACATCGAGGACGCGCCCAGATAGCGTGCCTTGCCGGCCTTGACCACGTCATGCAGCGCTTCCATGGTTTCCTCGATCGGGGTGGTCGGGTCCCAGCGATGGATCTGGTAGAGGTCCACGTAGTCCAGGTCGAGCCGTTTCAGGCTGGCGTCGATCGCGCCCAGGATGGCCTTGCGCGACAGACCCTTGCGGTTGGGACCATCGCCATCGACGACGTTGAAGACCTTGGTCGCCACCACCGCTTCGTCGCGGCGGGTGAACTCCTTGAGCAAGGTGCCGACGATCTGTTCGGAGGTGCCGGCCGAATAGGTGTTGGCGGTATCGAAGAAATTGATGCCCTGTTCCACCGCGTGGCGGAAGATCGGCCGGCTTGCCGCCTCGTCCAGCGTCCAGGGATGGGTGCCGGCATCAGGCTCGCCGAAGGTCATGCAGCCCAGACAAAGGGACGATACGTCCAGGCCAGTGGTTCCGAGTTTCACGTACTTCATGGAGCGGTCCTTGAGCAGGTAAGCAGATGCGTTGGCACCACGCGCGAGAGCGTAGTTTCTCGCGCATACGAATGGATCCTGCGTCGGCGAAACAGCGCGTTGCACGCGTGGCGCGGGCAACCTTGCTGAACGCGTGACGCCGACACATCCCGGACGGCGCGGGCTGTCGGCATCAGTTGATTCCGTTTGGCTATAAGCAAGCACCCGGTTCGTCGCACGAAGTGGGGCTGCTATACGCGCCGGGCTGACGCCCGCTCAGGCCATGTCAACGGCCATATCCAGCTGGATACACGGCGCGAGTGCGCGGCTGATGGCGGTCAAGGTTGCGAACGCAAGCGCTCGCGACCGAGGTCATCCGAACGGTTTTCCGAATGATCGCAGCGCGCCCGTGCGGGCGCGGCGCACTCAGGCCAGTTGCGGTTGAATGGCGTGACCGCGCGGGGGCGGGATCAACGTGGCACGCTCCTGCGCCAGCCGGCACTCATCTATCAAGCCGGCGGTTCGTTCGCGGATCAATGCCTGTTCGCTGGGTGGGGCGCTGCCCAGCAGACTGGCAATGTGGAAACCAAGAATCTCTTCCGCGCGGTCGCCCTGGTCGCTGATGATGTGCGGTACCAGCCGCTCAAGCCGCTCCAGTTCCTGGTGCACTTCGTACGGGGTCTTCATGGCGATCTCCATTGATGGGACGGTTGCGGCAGTGCTAGAACGCGCGGGTGCCGAGCCGCTGCCAACAGTCGGCAGCCAACTGCTCGTAACCGGACTGGGTACCTGATGAAAAGAAGCGATGTTCCATCCGATGCCGGAACAGGTGCAGCCGCTCCTGCTCGCTGGAGCGCGGCGCCTTGAGATAGATGTCGCAAGCCATTTTCACCACCGGCGAAAGGTCGCTGTAGCGGCCGCTGCTCAAGCTGCCTTGCGCATGCCTGGCCTGCCAATGTGCGATTTCGGCCTGTACATCGATGACGGAAGGATCTCTGCTCATATAGCGATATCCAGGGTTGACTTGAAGATGAGCGTACGCAGCCGGGCGTAAAGAAATGATCCAGAACCCGTGGCGGCGGGATGACCATGCTTAACGGGTCAGGATCCGCTGGAGGCGAGGCACGTGGCGCATGCACCAGTGGAAAACCTGCTTGCAATGAACGCGCTGCCGGTTTCCGTAGCGAATCGAAAGCAGCCATCCGCCTTCGGCACTGACGCCATCCTGCCGAGATGCGTCCTCCTTCAGCATAGGCACCATACACGCACCTCGGCGGCACCACCTTCACGCTTAGTTCCGAACCGTTAGACATTCGGCTAACACGCTTAGCGGCATGGTACGAGGCAAGGGAACAGTGCACGCATCGCGTGTGCAGAGGCGAGACGGAGGGTATCGGGGCAGTCTGCCGGGGGTCTGGCGGGCACGGGTCAGCGATCGTCGCGGCATTGCCGTTGTGAGAACCGTAGTCAAGCGCAGCCATTGCAGCGAATGCGGTGGCCTATCCATTCCCACCCACTGGAACCGTTATGGCGCCGAGGTCTCCCTACCATCAGGTATTGGGGCATTACGTACGCGCATTGCCCGACACCGGGCATGAGCGCGCGACCCACTCCTGGCTCTGCGAGGAAGTGGCGCGCCTGCTCGGCGTGGCCTGCGCCCACGACGCCAGTAGCGGCAGTATTGCGCAGGCAAACAGCTACCACGTGCCTGACGACACGCTGACCCGCGAGCAGGCGCGCGCGCTGGGCATGCACGATGCGAGTGATCTGCTGGGCGGGATCGTGCCGCATGCGTTCCTGGCGACCAAGGTGATCAGCCATCCGCTGGTCGATGAGGACAGCGCCCGGATCGACGGCTGGAGCCAGCCGCTGGCGCAGGCCTTGATACCGGCCACCTTGCCCGGCTACAGCGTGTTTTCCGCCGTGGACGCGCAGCGGGCCTACGCCGCACTACGCGGACGCGGGCGTTTGCGCTTCAAGTTGCCCACCGGCATCGGCGGCAAAGGCCAGTGGCTGATCGACGATGAGCCAATGCTGCTGCAGCGGTTGCGCGAGCTTTCCACCGATTATCTCGCCACCCACGGGGCGGTGCTGGAACTCAACCTGCATGAGGTGGTGACCCATAGCGTGGGCGAATTGTGCTGTGCCGGCGTGCAGATCTGCTATTACGGCACCCAGCACAGCGTGCTCGATCGAGACGGCGAGGAGGTGTATGGCGGCTCCGATCTGGAGGTGCGTCGCGGCACGCTGGAGACGCTGGCGTCCAGCGACCTGAGTGCCCTGCAAAAGCTGGTGGTCTCCAAGGCATGCGTATACGATCGATTCATCGTCGGTGCCTATCCTGAGTTGCAGGTGTCCCGCCGCAACTACGACGTGGTCACCGGTTGCGACGAGCAGGGCACGCCGATGTGCGGTGTACTGGAGCAGTCCTGGCGCGTGGGCGGCGCGACGCCAGCCGAACTCGCCGCCGTGGCCTGCTTCCAGCGCGATCCATCGCTGAACTCGGTGCGTGCGTCCACGCATGAATCCTTCGGCGACGAGGTTCCCGGGGACGCAGACGTCTATTACCGCGCCCCGTCCGCCGCCAGCAGCGGTCCCCGCCTCAAGTACAGGAGGGTTTCGCTACCTCGCCCGATCGCGTAACCGCGTCGGTCAGCTACCCCGTTTCATCCACTGGAGAGCCGCAGCCCTCGTCCTAAACCCCATGGAAGCGAAACTCTCCACCATCGAAATCCCGGTCGATCAGGACGAACTGAGCGGCACTTTACTGACTCCGACCGGCATGCCCGGCGTGCTGTTCGTACACGGCTGGGGCGGCAACCAGCATCACAACCTGGTGCGTGCGCGTGAAGCGGTGGGCCTGGGGTGCATCTGCATGACCTTCGACCTGCGCGGCCACGAGGGCTATGCCTCGATGCGGAAGACGGTGACGCGCGCGCAGAACCTGGAAGACATCAAGGCCGCCTACGACCGCTTGGCCGCGCTGCCGTTCGTGGACCCGCAATCGATTGCGGTGGTGGGGCTGAGCTACGGCGGCTATCTGTCCGCACTGTTGACGCGCGAGCGGCCGGTCGAATGGCTGGCACTGCGCTCCCCGGCGCTGTACAAGGACGCGCACTGGGACGACCCCAAGGTGTCGCTGAATGCCGATCCGGACCTGATGCGCTATCGCGGCAGCAAGATAGCCCCGGCCGACAACCTGGCGCTGGCCGCCTGCCAGACGTTCAAGGGGGACGTGCTGCTGGTGGAAGCCGAGCGCGACGTGATCGTGCCGCATCCGGTGATGCGCAATTACGCCGCCGCGTTCACCCAGGCGCGGTCGGTGAGTACGCGCGTGATCGAGGGTGCCGATCATGCGCTGAGTCTCAAGCAGCACCAGCAGGCGTATACCCGCTATCTGATCGACTGGATCACCGAAATGGTGGTCGGGCGGCGGGTCGCGTTGGCCAAGGAAGTGGTGGCCGCGCGCAAGCAGATGCTCAAGGACCGCCAGGGCGAAGCGGCCACGTCGCCAGGGCAGGGCACGCGCGCGTTCCATGCCGATATCAGCGCGGTGGAGAAGACCTCTCAGTCACGCTGACAGCGGGCGCGGCCACGCCTATTCCCGCTCGCGCCGCGATCAGGTGCTCGCTGATGAAGTTCAAATCGCACGCCACCGGATGATCAGCGGCGATACCCAATAGCCATCGTTGTTGTGGCAGGTCCTCGTAGCGCGGATCGAAGGCGATGAATCGCCACTGCTGCGGTGTCGACAGATGGACATGATCCCGATGCGCATAGAGGGCGACGGGCATGCCCCCGAGCTTGCTTGCTTCGTTGAGGCGTACCAGCCGCAAGGCCACGTCGCTATCGCGGTGGCTCAAGGAAATCTGGCGTCCTTTCGCACTGATGGAGAGCAGGATGTCCGGATGGCTGGCGGAAGCGTGCCAGGTTTTCGCCGAGCACATGCATCACCAGCACGGGCGAGCCGCTCTAGTTGGCTGCGTTACCCAATGTGCGCGCGCCGGTAATGATCATGCGCAGCATCTGTGAGATCTGTTCGATCAGCTCCGGATCGCGCTCCGGCGGCAGGTCCATGGCGGTGGCGCCCATCGCGAACACCAGGCGCGTGATCGCCTTGGACACCAACGCCGGTTCGTGCAGGGTGGCGTGGTCGGCGGCCGCCAGTCGGATCAGGTCCACCCGCAGCTCGTCTTCGAAGTAGCTGAGTTCGCGCTCCACCGCCTGCTTGAAGGCATCCGAGCCGACCGCGCCTTCGCGCAGCAGCACGTGCAGCAGCTTGTCATCGGCGCGCAACTGTTCCATGAAAGTCTCTACCGACACCCGGATCACGCTGCGCTCGGTAGAGGTGGCGCGCTGGCGGGCCTGGCCGATGATGATGCGCAACGAGCGCCCGGCCAGGTCGATCAGCGCGATCGCGAGCTCGTCCATGTCGCGGAACTGGCGGTAGAAGCTGTTGGGCGCAATGCCGGCTTCGCGCGCCACTTCGCGCAGGCTCAGCGTCGACAGGCTGCGGTGCGGGCCGATCAGCGTGAGTGCGGCTGCCAGCAGATCCTCGCGCGCGATCGCTGCCTTGCGGGACGGTACCGCGTCGTCTGGGGTGGGCAGGGCGATGGAGGTCATGGGGTGAAAGTTGAGGCAAGGCATGAATCATAGCCCTTCGACGACTGCACAACTGTATACACACCTGTGCATGCATGCGTATAGTGCCATCCCATGAACGCGGTTTCCCTCTCCAAGCCTGCTTTGTCCGCCCGGTTGGCCCGGCGCGTGGTGTCCCCGGCGTTGTTCGACTTCTGGGCGACCCGGCTCAACCCGCTGTGGACCCTGGAGCAGCCATTGGCCCGGCTGGTCGAGCGCCAGCCGGCCAGCCGCGATGCCGTCACCCTGATCCTGGCGCCCAATCGGCACTGGCGCGGTATGCAGGCGGGGCAACATGTCAATCTGGGCGTGGAAATCGCCGGCCGACGGCTGATTCGCAGCTACAGCCCCACGCCACTGGACGACGGCCGTCTGGCAATCACGGTCAAGGCGATCGAGGGCGGCCTGGTGAGCGGGCATCTGGCGCGGCAGGCGCAGCCTGGCGAGGTGTTCGCGCTGGACCAGGCCTTCGGCGAGATGGGCGTGCCGAAGGCCGGCAACGATCTGCTGCTGCTGGCCGCCGGCAGCGGCATCACCCCGCTGCGGGCCTTGCTGCGTGCGCTGGCCGCGCAGGGCATGCCGGTGGCGGTGGATCTGCTGTACTGGGCGCGCCGGCGCGACGAGCTGTGCTTCGTCGAAGAATTGCAGGCGCTGGCCGCCATGCATCCGCGCCTGCGGGTACGCCTGTTGCTTACCCGCGAGGGCGACGTCCCGGCGCCGCGGATCGGCGAGTTGCCGCTGGATCAGATCGTCGATCTTTCGCAGCGGCATGTGCTGGCCTGTGGCCCTGGCGGCTTCGTGCACAGCGCGCGGACCCGCCTGGAAGGGCGGGTGGCGCAGTTCCAGGCCGAGGCCTTCAGCGTGCCGGCGCTGGCCGACGACGAGGAAGGCATGGTCGAGGTGGAATTGGCACGCAGTGGCCGGCGCGTGCAGCTGGCGCGGGGACAGTCGTTGCTGCAGGGGCTGGAAGCCCAGGGGCTGCGTCCCAAGCACGGCTGCCGCATGGGGATCTGCAACAGCTGCGCCTGCGCTCGCCAGTCCGGCACCACCCGGCATCTGCTGACCGGCGAACACAGCAGCGAACCTTCGGCGCAGGTGCGCTTGTGCATCAGCGCGCCGAGCACCGACCTGATCCTGGATCTATAGGACGATCGCATGAGCCGTATCCATAACCGCACCCTCTCGCCCGCCGAGCTACAGGCTTTCGGCGACGAACTCGATGCGCTGCGCGCGCGCGTGCAGGCCGACGTCGGCGCCCGCGATGCGCGCTACATCCGTCGCATCATCGCGGCAGTGCGCTGGAGCGGAGTGGCCGGGCGCGCGCTGCTCTTCCTGGGCGCATTCGTGCACAGCATGCTGGTGCCGGCATGGATTGCCGGCGTGGCGCTGCTGGCGCTGTCCAAGATCCTGGAGAACATGGAGCTTGGCCATAACGTCATGCACGGCCAGTACGACTGGATGGGCGACCCCCAGCTCAACGGCAACACCTACGAATGGGACATCGTCGCCACCAGCGACAATTGGCGCAAGACGCACAACTTCAAGCACCACACGTACACCAACGTGCGCGGCATGGACGACGACATCGGCTATGGCTTGCTGCGTATCTTCCCCGAGCAGCGCTGGCGCCCGTTCTACCTGCTGCAGCCGTTCATCGCGGTGGTGTTCGCGCTGCTGTTCCAATGGGGCGTGGCGATCCAGGACCTGCGCCTGGGCCGCTGGTTCGCCGGCAAGATGAAGCCGGCGGAACTGCGCCAGTCGTTCCTCCCGGTCGGGCGCAAGATGGGCCGCCAGCTGCTGAAGGACTATCTGGTGTTCCCGCTGCTGGCCGGCCCGTTCTTCCTGCCGGTGCTGCTGGGCAACATGCTTGCCAATGTGCTGCGCAGCATCTGGACCTTCGTGATCATCTTCTGCGGCCACTTCACCGCCGATGCGGAGGTATTTCCGAAGGAATCGATTCGCAACGAATCGCGCGGCCATTGGTACCTGCGCCAGCTGCGCGGCTCGTCCAACCTGACCGGCGGCAAGCTGATGAACGTGCTGTCGGGCAACCTGAGCCACCAGATCGAGCACCACTTCTATCCGGACCTGCCGGCCAACCGCTACGCCGAAATCGCAGTGGAAGTGAAGCGGATATGCAAGCGCTATGGCCAGCACTACAACACCGGCTCGCTGCCGCGCCAGTTCGGCCAGGTGATGTGGCGCATCGTGCGGCATGCCTTCCCCAGCCGTCCGGCATCGGTTCATGCGCCGCGCAAGGCGTTGCACAGCGCTTGACGTGCCGGCGCACCGCCGCCGGCCCACCGGGCCCCAAGACGCGCCTGTAATCGGCCTGACATGCGCCTCGCGCATGCTGCGAAGCTGGCGCGGCTCAGCCGTGATCGCGTGTCTGCGTGGCGAATGAATACGATCCGTTTGTCCTCGGTCCTGCTGCTGGCGTCTGCGGCGTCCTGCGCCTGGGCGCAGCCGCAAGTGGATTTGACGCAGCGCCTGAGTCCGCAGCAGTTACAGGCGCTGGGGCTCACGCCAACACAGTTGCAGATGCTCGATCGCATGCTCAGCGAACCGCAGGCAGCGACTGCCACGTCGCCGCACGATACTGACGTGCCGACTGCCGGTTCGGTCGCCGCAGGGCCGGCACCAGCGCCGATGTCCATCGGGCTGGAAGCGTCCGCAGTGAAGAGCCGGGTGCACGGCGAAGTCCCCGGCTGGGCACCGGGTACGGTGTTCTCGCTGGAAAACGGCCAGCAGTGGAAGGTGCTCAAGGGCCGCATGAGCCTGCGCAAGCCGCTGGCGTCGCCGCAGATCGCGGTCGTGCCGGGGATCGCCGGGCGCTGGTTCCTGCAAGTGGACGCAGACCTGCCCAAGGCGCGGGTCTATCGCATCCGCTGATGGCCGCGCGGTGAGTTGTAAAGCCGGGGGCAACGCAGGGTTCACATGCCTGGACGCGTGCTGGCGCTAGCGTGGGTGTCGGCGCATGTCGAGTCCGCAGCGTCTACATGGAGCATCGCAATGAACGAACCGAAACAGCGAGTGGGCGGCACCGACGCGGTGCCGGTCTTCGCAATGAAAGAGACGACCCAGCACGGTGAAGTGACCAAATACGTGGTCGGCGACACCGGCGTCGCCTTCGATAGCCTGGCAGGCGCCGAAGCCGCTGCGCGGGATATCGACGGTTTGCAGTCCTAGTCCGGTCGGCCGCCGCTGGCGCCGGGTATTTCGTCCGCGCCGGCCTCGCCTTGCAACAACAGTGCCAGCAACCTCGGCAGGATCGGGTTGTCGTTGTCCTCGCGCCAGACCAGATGCAGTTCCACCGGCCGCGCCGGTGCCAGGCCGGTGACGTTGCGATAGACGATGCCCTCGTAGCGCAGGCTGGTGGCAGCTTCCGGCACCAGTGCGACGCCCAGGCCGGCGCGCACCAGCGCCAGCACCGAATGGATCTGGCTGACGTGCTGCTCATAACGCGGCGCAATGCCGTAGCGGCTGAAGATGCGCGCCACCAGGTCGTAGAAATAGCGTGCATCGTCGGGCGAATACATCACGAACGGCACATGGTCGAAGTCGCGCAGCTTGAGCGTGTCGCCGCTCGCCAGCGGGTGCGCCTGCGGTAACGCCGCCACCAGCGGCTCGCGCACGATGCAGCGCGAGCGCAGGCCGTCGCGGGTGATCGGCGGGCGCAGCAGGCCCAGGTCCAGGCGTGCCGAGGCCAGCGCGTCCAACTGGTCGTGGCTGACCATCTCGCGCAACTGCACCCCGATGTCGGGGAAGGCGCCGCGCCATTGCCGCACCGCTTCCGGCACGAAGCGGTAGCCGGCCGCAGCGGTGAAGCCGACGCTGAGCGCGCCGGCTTCGCCCAGGCCGACCCGGCGTGCGGTCAAGCCCGCCGTCTCGGCCAGGCGCAGCAGGGTGCGTGCCTCGGGCAGCAGGGTGCGCCCGGCCGGGGTCAATCGCACCACGCGGTTGTTGCGAGTGAACAAGGCGGTGCCGACCGCATGTTCCAGCAACTGGATCTGCCGGCTCAGCGGCGGCTGGGTCATGTGCAGGCGTTCGGCGGCGCGGCTGAAGTGCAATTCCTCGGCCACGGTGACGAAGCAGCGCAACTGGTTGAGATCGAGCATTGATACCTGCCTTGTATCGATTCCCGAGCAAACCGGCGGGAAACGAATGGATGCAGGAAACTACCACAGCGCCTGGAACGGCTATCGCGTGCCACCATCCGGATCGTCTAAAACCCTGTATTCAGTAGGTTTTTCAAGGTTAGACCTTGGTCTAATGCATTCAACTATTGGATCGTTCCATGCCCAACTTGGCTTGGACCAGAATCAACGCGCTGCCTAGCATCGAGCCCTGACTTCAACCAGGGCACCGCCGCTCCATGAGCAAATACACCCCCCAGGAAATGGCCAAGGCACTCGGATCGGGACTGCTGTCGTTCCCGGTCACCCACTTCCGCGAGGACTATTCGTTCGACGAGCCCGCCTATCGCGCCAACCTGGGCTGGCTGTCGTCGTACCCCGCGTCCGGGCTGTTCGCTGCCGGCGGCACCGGCGAGCTGTTCTCGCTGACACCGGGCGAGGTCGATGCCGCCGTGAAGGCGGCGGTGGCCGAGTGCGGCGCCCGCGTGCCGGTGATCGCGCCGGCCGGCTACGGCACCGCGACCGCGATCGAGATGGCGCAGGCCGCCGAGGCCAATGGCGCCGACGGCATCCTGTTGTTCCCGCCCTACCTGACCGAGTGCGACGCTGCGGGCGTGGCCGATCACGTCGAGCGCGTATGCCGATCCACCCGGCTGGGCGTGATCGTCTACAGCCGCGCCAACGCCAAGCTGGATGCCGAGTCGGTAGCGCGCATCGCCGAGCGCTGCCCCAACCTGGTCGGCTACAAGGACGGCGTAGGCGATGTCGAGCGCATGACCCGCATCTACGCCAACCTCGGCGATCGCCTGCTCTACATCGGCGGCCTGCCGACCGCAGAAACCTTCGCCCTGCCGTACCTGGAAATGGGAGTGACCACCTATTCGTCGGCGATCTTCAATTTCCTGCCGGAATGGGCACTGGCGTTCTACGAAGCCGTGCGCCGTCGCGATCACACCCATGTCTATCGTGAACTCAACGAGTTCGTGCTGCCGTACATCGGCATCCGCAATCGTCGTGCCGGCTACGCGGTGTCGATCGTCAAGGCCGGCATGCGCGCGGTCGGGCGTTCCGCCGGGCCGGTGCGCACGCCGTTGGCCGACCTCACGGCCGACGAGCAGCAATCACTGCGTATCCTGATCGGGGAACGCAAGTGAGCGAGGCGATCAGCGGCAAGATGCGGATCGGCGCGGCGGCGGTACTCGGTGGCAACGGCAGCACCCAGGCGATCGACCCGGCCACTGGCAGCGCGCTGCAACCGAGCTTCGGGTTCGCCTCAACGGACGACCTGGAGCGCGCCTGCGCGCTGGCCTGGGCGGCATTCGACCATTACCGCGAGACCTCA
>JAATFS010000318.1 GCA_015655035.1 Lysobacterales bacterium
GGCGCGCGCGACAAGGCGCAAGCGTGCAATGTGACGCGGGCCAGGAACGCGAATGCCGGGTCGGCCGCGACAGGACCGGCACGCTTCGACGTCAGTCCTCTTCCGGGGGCAGCACGATGCCGTCGCTGTCGATCGCCAGCTTGCCCGCCATCAGTACCGCCTGGGTGCGGTTGGTGACGCCGAGCTTGCGCAGCACGGCGGTGACGTGCGCCTTGATGGTGGCCTCGGATACGCCCAGGTCGTAGGCGATCTGCTTGTTGAGGCGACCGGCGCCGAGCATCTGCAATACCTTGAACTGCTGCGGGGTCAGTTCGCGCAGGCGTTGACCGACCTCGCGTTCCTCGCTGTCGGTGGGCGGCAGGTTCTGCGCCTGGGCCGGGATCCAGCGCTCACCGTCCAGCACGGTGGAAAGTGCCTGGCCGATGGTTTCCGAATCGGCCGACTTGGGGATGAAGCCGAACGCGCCGTGATCGAGCGCTCGCCGCATCACCGTGGGCTCCTCGCGCGCGGACACCACCACCACCGGCAGTTGCGGATGCAGCGAGCGCATGTGTACCAGCGCGCTGAAGCCCTGTGCACCGGGCATGTTCAGGTCCATCAGCAGCAGGTCGGCATCGGCATGCGAGTCGGCCAGTGCGTACAGCGCTTCCACGCTGTCGGCCTCGAACAGCTGCACGCCAGGCATCACCCGCTGCACCGCGCCGCGCAAGGCCTCGCGGAACAGGGGATGGTCATCGGCAATCAGGAGCGTGGGCATGTAGGGGGCCGGAGTGGGGATGGGGCGGGAGTAAACGACGGAAGCATCACAAGCAGCAACAGTAGGCAGTAATCAGTAATCAGTAACAGGATGGGCGAAACCGCCGCCGAGTGGGGGAATGGGGAGCGATTTCGCGATTCCCCATTCCCGCTCGCCGAGGCGGCTCAGCGCGTCATCGCGCCAACCGCTCGTTCACTAGCGAATCCACGACCGAAGGATCGGCCAGGGTCGAGGTGTCGCCGAGTTGGTCCGGCGCATTCTCGGCGATCTTGCGCAGGATGCGGCGCATGATCTTGCCCGAGCGTGTCTTCGGCAGGCCAGGCGCCCATTGCAGGTGGTCGGGCGAGGCGATTGGCCCGATCTCCTTGCGCACCCAGGCGATCAGCTCCTTGTGCAGCGCCTCGCTGGGCGACTCCTCGGCGATCAAGGTGACATAGGCGTAGATGCCCTGGCCCTTGACGTCGTGCGGGAAGCCGACCACGGCGGCTTCGGCCACCTTCGGATGCGACACCAGCGCGCTCTCGACCTCGGCGGTGCCGATGCGGTGGCCGGAGACGTTGATCACATCGTCCACGCGGCCGGTGATCCAGTAGTAGCCATCGTCGTCGCGGCGGCAGCCGTCGCCGGTGAAGTAGGTGCCCGGGTAGGTACGGAAATACGTATCGATGAAGCGTTGGTGGTCGCCGTAGACGCTGCGCATCTGCCCGGGCCACGAGTCCAGGATCACCAGGTTGCCTTCGGTGGCGCCCGCTTGCGGGACGCCGTCGGCATTGACCAGCGCGGGCTGTATGCCGAAGAACGGCAGGGTGGCCGAGCCGGGCTTGAGCGCAGTGGCGCCAGGCAGCGGCGAGATCAGGATGCCGCCGGTCTCGGTCTGCCACCAGGTGTCTACGATCGGGCTGCGTGCGTCGCCGACCACCTCGTAGTACCAGCGCCAGGCTTCGGGATTGATCGGTTCGCCGACGCTGCCGAGCAGGCGCAGGCTCTTGCGCGAGGTCTTCTTGACCGGTTCGTCGCCCTCGCGCATCAGTGCGCGGATGGCGGTCGGGGCGGTGTAGAAGATCGTGACCTGGTGCTTGTCGATGACTTCCCAGAAGCGCGACACACTGGGGTAGTTCGGTACGCCTTCGAACATCAGTGCGGTGGCGCCGTTGGCCAGGGGTCCGTAGACGATGTAGCTGTGGCCGGTGACCCAGCCCACGTCGGCGGTGCACCAGTAGATATCGTCCTCGCGCAGGTCGAACACGGTCTCGTGGGTGTAGCTGGCGTACAGCAGGTAGCCGGCGGTGGTGTGCAGCACGCCCTTGGGCTTGCCGGTGGAACCGGAGGTGTAGAGGATGAACAGCGGGTCTTCGGCGTTCATGCGCTCGGGTTCGCACTCGGCCGGCTGGCTGTCCACGACGTCGTGGAACCAGCGGTCGCGCGGGGCCTGCATGTCCACCGCGCCGCCGGTGTGGCGCACCACCAGCACGGTTTCGACGCTGTCGGTGCCGGGCAACTTGAGCGCGGCATCGACGTTGGCCTTCAACGGCACCTTCTTGCCGCCGCGCAGTCCTTCGTCGGCGGTGATGATCAGTTTGCTGCCGCAATCGATCACGCGGTCGGCGATCGAGTTGGGCGCGAAGCCGCCGAACACCACTGAATGGATCGCGCCGATACGGGCGCAGGCCAGCATCGCCACGGCGGTCTCCGGGATCATCGGCAGGTACAGGGTGACGCGATCGCCTTTCCTGATGCCGAGGTTGCGCAATGCATTGCCCAGCCGGCATACGCGCTCGTACAGCTCGCGATAGCTGACGCGGTAGGACGGCGTATCCGGGCTGTCGGGCTCGAACAGCAACGCGGTCTTGTCGCCGCGCGTGGCGAGCTGGCGGTCCAGGCAGTTGACGCTGGCATTGAGTTCGCCGTCGTCGAACCAGCGAATGCGGAAGTCGTCCAGGTCGTAGCTGACATCCTTGATCCGGGTGGGTTTGCGAAACCAGTCCAGGCGTTCGGCGGCCTTGGCCCAGAACTGTTCCGGTTGCTGGATCGATTCCCGATACAAGGTCTCGTACTGCTCCCGCGTCACCCGCGCGCTGCTGGCGAACGTTGGATCGACAGGATAGATATCAGCCATGGCACCCTCACTTGCACGTAGCCCATTGAATGGATGAGACCGCATTGATCGCGTGGCCTCGTTGGTATTCAGTTTGCCGCATCGCTGCAAGCGATGAGCGAACTCGCTGTTAGACCTTGGTCGTAAACAAGCCTTGAATTGGCCGTTGCTACGACCAAAGGCGAATAGGCGGCAGGTATGGGCTGCCGCACGCTCCGCCCAGCCCTGCGATCAGGGTGGTGACGAGCCATTATTCGGGAGGGAGTAATGAATATCCGTCGTATTGCTACACGCGCCCGGTCTCCGTTGGCCGCTGCGTTGTTGGTTGCATTGATCGCTCCTGGCGCTGCGTTCGCGCAGACCGCCAAGGGGCACACCGCCAGGGAACAGGCGCTGGAGACGCGTGTGGCCGAGCTGGAACGGCAGGTGCAGCTGTTGCTGTCCGCACAGCAGCAGCAACAAGGCCAGATCGCCCAGGCACAGACCCAGATCGGCCAGGTGCAGTCCGCGCAGGCATCCGCGCCCCCTGCGGTACCTTCCGGCAAGCAGCCGATCCAGGTCACGACGCTTACTCCGGGTGCCACGCCGGGCACCACGTTCAAGGTCAACGGCATGATCAAGTCCGATTTCCTGATGACCAAGACCGGTGATGGCCAACTGGCCGACGATGCCGCCGGGCGTGCGTTGTATCTGCCGGGTCAAACGCCAGTGGGCGGTACGAAGTCGGGCGTGGATACCAACATGCACGCCAAGTTCTCGCGGATCGGGTTTTCCGTGGACCACCTCAGCGATACTGGCAACAAGGCCGGCGCACAGATCGAGATCGATTTCTTCGGAAATTCGCTGGGCAATCAGACCGCGACCAACACCTACGGCGCCACCTTGCGCCACGCCTACATGTATTGGAACAACTGGCTGGCGGGGCAGACCTGGTCCAACTTCATGGATGCGGCGTCGCTGCCGGAGGCGGTCGATTTCGTCGGGCCGACCGATGGCGTGATCTTCGTGCGCCAGGAGCAGATCCGCTATACCCGGGGCGGCTTCAGCGTGGCGCTGGAGAATCCGGAGACCACGTTGTTCATGCGCTCGCCGGCCGGGCTCGTCACAGCGGTGAACTCCGATCGTGGCGGGTTCCCGGATCTGACCCTGCGTTATGGCTGGAAGGGGGATTGGGGCACCTTCGGGATCGGCGCGCTGCTGCTGCAGCTGAAGGTGGACAACGACGCGCTCGGCGCCGACGAGAGCAAGATGGCTGGCGGCCTTACCCTGGGTGGCAAGTGGGTGGCCGGCGACAGCGACACCCTGCACTACCAGTTCACGGGTGGCGAAGGCATTGGCCGTTACATCGGCCTGGGCATCAACCAGGATGGGGTGTACGACGTGGCCGCCGACCGGCTCGACTCCACCGGCGTGCTCGCCGGCTACGTTGGCTGGCGCCATCAGTTCACGCCCAAGCTGCGTACCAACCTGATCTATGCACGCAGCGACTACGACAACGATGCCGCAGGCACAGGCCCGGCGGCGACCCGGCGGGTGCAGAGCATTCGCGGCAACGTGTTCTACACGCCACTGCCCAAGGTCGATATCGGCGCCGAGCTGATGTACGGCAAGCGCGAGATCGAGAGCGGCGACAAGGGCGATATCACCCGCCTGCAATTCACCACCAAGTACAGCTTCTGAGTTTCATCGGTCCGGTGCAGCGCGCGACCTGGGAGGGAATCGCGTCGCACCGGGCCACCTCCCGCACCCACCATCCCACGCGATCCAATTCCCAACTTCACCGCTACATATACGCTTCGGAGGGGAAGCCTCTATGTCCAGCACCACCATACCCAGCGGCAGCGCCGCACTCAGCCAGGGCCACAAGAAGATCATCTTCGCCTCGTCCCTGGGCACTGTGTTCGAGTGGTACGACTTCTATCTCTACGGCTCGCTGGCGGCGATCATCGCCAAGCAGTTCTTCAGCGGCGTCAACGAGACCACCGGCTTCATCTTCGCGCTGCTGGCGTTTGCCGCCGGCTTTGCGGTGCGCCCGTTCGGCGCGGCATTCTTTGGCAGCCTGGGCGACCGCATCGGCCGCAAGTACACCTTCCTGGTGACCATCGTGCTGATGGGGTTGTCGACCTTCATCGTCGGCATCCTGCCCAACTACGCCAGCATCGGCATCACCGCGCCGATCATCCTGATCGTGTTGCGGTTGGCGCAGGGGCTGGCGCTGGGCGGCGAGTACGGCGGCGCGGCGACCTACGTGGCCGAGCACGCCCCGCAGGGAAAGCGTGGCCTGTATACCAGCTTCATCCAGACCACCGCCACGCTGGGCCTGTTCCTGTCGCTGCTGGTGATCCTGGGCACGCGCATGTGGCTGGGCAACGAGGCGTTCGAAGCCTGGGGTTGGCGCATTCCCTTCCTGGTGTCGATCGCACTGCTGGCGGTGTCGGTATGGATCCGCATGCAGTTGAGCGAGTCGCCGCTGTTCCAGCAGATGAAGGACGAAGGCAAGGGCTCCAAGCAGCCGTTCCGCGACAGTCTCAAGGACGGTAACTTCCGGCTGATGCTGGTGGTGCTGCTCGGCGCCACGGCCGGTCAGGCAGTGGTGTGGTACGGCGGCCAGTTCTACTCGCTGTTCTTCCTGACCCAGACGCTGAAGGTCGATGGCACCACCGCCAACCTGTTGACCGCGGGCGCGCTGGCCCTGGCCACGCCGTTCTTCGTGATCTTCGGCTGGCTGTCGGACAAGATCGGACGCAAGAAGATCATCCTCGCCGGCTGCCTGCTGGCGGCGGTCACTTATTTTCCGATCTTCAAGGGCCTCACCCACTACGCCAACCCGGCGGTGGAGGAAGCGCGTAGCAAGTCGCCGGCCCTGGTGCTTGCCGACCCGGCAACGTGCTCGTTCCAGTTCGACCCGATCGGCAAGAAGGTGTTCTCCAACTCCTGCGATATCGCCGCCGGGGCGCTGGCCAAGGCCGGCATTCCGTACGAGATCCAGGCGGCCGCGCCGGGCTCGCTGGCACAGGTCAGCATCGGTGGCAGCGAAGTTGCGGCGTACGAGGCGGCCGGCCTGAGCAAGGACGACGCCAAGGCCCACGCCGACACGTTCGCCAAGGAACTCAAGGGCGCGCTGACCACCGCCGGCTATCCGGAAAAGGCCGACCCGGCGCGCATCAACAAGCCGATGACGTTGCTGCTGCTGTGGCTGCTGGTGATCTACGTGACCATGGTCTATGGCCCGATCGCCGCCTATCTGGTCGAGCTGTTCCCGACCCGCATCCGCTACACCTCGATGTCGTTGCCGTACCACATCGGCAATGGCTGGTTCGGCGGTTTCCTGCCGACCATCTCGTTCGCGTTGGTGGCGGCCACCGGCAACATGTACTACGGCCTGTGGTACCCGATCGCCATCGCGTTGATGTCGGTGGTGATTGGCGGGTTGTTCCTGCGCGAGACCAAGGACCTGGATATCACCAAGTAGCAGTGCCCGGCGGCGGGTTGCCGCCTGCGCTTCCCCGACGCCGGCCCACGTGGCCGGCGTCGGCGTTTTTGCCAGTGCCGGCACGGTCGGCTTCCGTATAGTGGCGGCATGAACGAGATACCTGTTTCCGGCGCGGCAGCACTGGCGGCGACGCTGGCCCGGCTGCGCACCGCGTGGCAGGACCAGCAGCCCACGCAGGCGCAACGCCGAGCCGATCTGCAACGCTTGCGTACAGCGTTGCTGCGACGGCTGCCGCAGATGGCCGACGCCATCGCCGCCGACTTCGGCCAGCGTTCGCGGCATGAATCGCTGATCGCCGATGGCATGACCGTGCTCGGCGAGATCGATCATCTGCTGCGTCACCTGCGTGGCTGGATGAAGCCGCGACGGGTGCGCGCGGGATGGCAGCTATGGCCGGCGCGGGCGCAGCTGCGCAATATGCCGGTGGGCGTGGTCGGAGTGATTTCGCCGTGGAACTATCCGGTCAACCTGGCGCTGATTCCGCTGGCGACCGCGATTGCCGCTGGCAACCACGTGTTGCTCAAGCCGTCCGAGCACACGCCGCACAGCAGCGCCTTCCTGCAAGCGCTACTGGCCGAGGTGTTCCCGCCCGAGCGCGTGGCGGTGGTGCAGGGCGCGGCCGAGGTGGCGGCGGCATTCGCGGCGCTGCCGCTGGACCACATCGTGTTCACTGGTTCCACTGCGGTCGGGCGCAAGGTAATGGCCGCAGCGGCGGCGAACCTGACGCCGCTGACGCTGGAACTGGGCGGCAAGTCGCCGGCAATCATCTGCGCGGATTACCCGCTGTCGCAGGCGGCCGCCCGCCTGGCCACCGGCAAGTGGTTCAACGCCGGGCAGACCTGTATCGCGCCGGACTACGTGCTGGTGGATACCGGCCGCGAGCGCGCGCTGGTGGAACACTTGCGCGCGCAGGTGCAGGCACGCTATGGCGACGACCTGGCCGCGAGCGCGGACTACACCCGCATCATCAACGAGGGGCAATACCGACGCCTGCGCGGCTATCTCGACGATGCCCGCGCGCGCGGGCTGGAAGTGATCGAATTGTTGCCAGTCGATCCA
>JAATFS010000068.1 GCA_015655035.1 Lysobacterales bacterium
GTCGGGATCTGGCGGCCGCCGAGCAGGAATTGCTCGCCGCTGCCGCGATGCCGCCGCGAGATCCAGGCGCCGAACGCCAGTGCGACCGATAGATAGGCCAGGAAGGTATACAGAAACAGGCTGTGATTCATCGTGCGTCTCCAAAGGGTGAGGCGATCGATGCGGCGGATCAGTGACTTACGGGGTACAGCGGGAACAGGCGTCTCTGCGCCGGGTCCGCGCGTGTGGCGATGTTCGCCGTAGCGTCTGGGCAGGTGGTGGGTAACGCGGTGGCAAACGGTGCGACAGACAGGCGAGCGGTGCGGCGACAGGACATGCAGAGTTCCTTGGCGAGCAGTTAGCGGGCGGTAGTGGAGTCGGCGGGGGCGGGGGCGGGTGAAGTGACTTGGACCGAATCCAGTGCGTACAACGGTCCGTCCAGTGGGGCAGCGACGGTCAGGCACAGATCGGCGGCGGCGTGCTGCGGCGGCAATGTCGTGGTCAGGGTGAAACGCTCGCCGAGCGTGTCGCCTGACGGCAGCGGCAGGGTCGCCAGCAGCGGGCCGTCGCAACGACCGGCGCGTACCTGCAATTGGTTGCCTTCCGGCGGGGGCGTGCGCACGATGCGGCGCGCCAGCTGCGGGCGGGTCAGGCCGAAGTTGCGCGGCAGGCGCGCGGCCTCGACCCGCAGTTGCGCGCCGTGCGAAAGCGTGGCGCCTGGATAGATCCAGCAGGCATCGAACAGGTCGACGTTGTAGGCCGGGGTATCGCGCTGGCCCAGGTCCGGCAGTAACGGCAAGCGCAGGCGCAGCCCATCGTCGCGGCACGCTCGCAGACGGCTGCTGTCCAGCCGCGTGGCGGCGTCGCGGTCGAACCCGATCGCGCGCGGCTTGGACAATGGCGTGCCATCGGCAGCGAAGGCGGCGGCGCGCAGCTGCACGCCGGGCGCAAGCGTCAGCGGCTCGCGGTAGAGCGCCGAGTCCGGGGTCGGCACGCTGCCATCCACGGTGTAGCGCAATTGGCCGAAGCCGGCCTGGTCGTACAGGCCGACCGTCGCTGCAGTGGCGTTGCTCGCATCAGTGGCCAGCGGCCGCGCCGCCACTGCGAAGGCGCTGTCGGCGTAGTCGATTCCCAGTCGCTGGTAGCGCCGCAACTGCGGCACCAGCCGTTGCAGGAATCCGTCCCAGTCGCGGACGTCGGCGGGCGACCACACCCGTTCGGCAAGCGCGGCGATACGCGGGTACATGGCGTGGTCGATCTGCCACGGTTCGACGAGATATTCGGTCCACAGCTGCGCCTGCGCGCCGAGCACATGCGTGGCCTGGCGCGCATCCAGCGCGCCCGGTACTGGTTCGAAGCGGTAGACGTCGGCCAGCGTCTGGATCTTCAGGCGGCCGGCCGGCTCGTCGCCGCGATCGCTTTGCAGGTTGTCGAAGTACAGCGTCGGCGACGGCGTCAGGATGGTGTCATGGCCGCGCTTGGCCGCGACCACGGCGCCGTCGATGCCGCGCCAGGACATGATGGCGGTATGCGCAGGCAGCGGCCCGTCCAGGATCTCGTCCCAGCCGATCAGCCGGCGACCCCGCGCGGCCAGGTGCGCACCGACCTGGCCGACGAACCAGCTCTGCAGCGCGTCCTCGCTGGCGACGCCGAGCGCGCGCATCCGCGCTTGCACGCTGGGTGAGGCCTGCCATTGGTACTTCAACGCCTCGTCGCCGCCGATATGCACGTCGCGGCCGGGGAACAGCGCGATCACCTCGTCGAGCACGTTGCGCACGAACGCAAGGTTGTCCTCGTCCACGCCGTAGAGATAGTCGTGGATGCCCCAGCTGGTGGCGACCTGGGGCGCCTGGCCGCTGGCACCGACATGGCGCGGATAGGCCGCAGCGGCCGCTTGTGCATGGCCGGGCATGTCCAGCTCGGGTACCACAGTGATATGCCGCGCGGCGGCGTAGGCCACCAGTTCGCGAATCTGTTGCTGGGTATAGAAGCCGCCATAGCGCAACGGCTGGCCGTATTGGCCGGCGGCCGGCGGGACCCGCCATGCGCCGATGTCGGTGAGGGCGGGATAGCGTGCGATCTGCAGGCGCCAGCCCTGGTCGTCGGTCAGGTGCCAATGCAAGGTGTTGAGCTTGTGCAGCGCCATGCCGTCGAGCAGCCGCTTGATCGTGTCCACGTCCTGGAAATGGCGGGCAGAATCCAGCATCACCCCGCGCCAGCGAAAACGCGGCCAGTCTTCGATCAGCACACCCTGCAGGGTGATCGGTGCGGCGCTTTGGCGATCGGCGCTGAGCAACTGCCATAGCGTGATTGCCCCATAGAACAAGCCGCTTTCGCTGCGTGCGCTCAGGTCCACGCCGTCATCGCCGACGTGCAGTCGATAGCTCTCCGCCTGCGCAGGTGCGCCGCTCGGATCCAGTCGCAACCGAATCGCGGCGCTGCGATCGCTGCTGCGGACCGCAAGCGCCGGGCCGTGGCTGCGTTGCAGCAGCTCGGACAGGTAGCGGGCCACGCGCGTGCTGGCGGCATCGCCTTCCACCGCGCTCACCACGCTGGAGGCATCGATCAAGACGCGGCCGGCGTCGGCCTGTGCCCGCACCGGTTGGGGGACCAACGGCAGCGCCTGTAGCGGCGAAATCGTCAGCAGGCCGAGCAGGGTGAGAGCGGCACGGATGCCCGATCGCGTCGCGGCCTGGAAACAGGCGCGTGCGCTGTCTACTGCGATGGTGCGTACTCCCTGACCGATCATGATGATCCTGCTGGGTTGAGTGGCTACGTGCCCGCGACCGTCCGACCTCGACAGATGCGTGGAGCGCAATGACCTACTGACGCAATTCCATAACGAGGGCGACGGGTTCGCCGCCCTACCGCCGCTTGGGAGATCGTCGAGGCATCGCTCGTTCGATCGTCCAGGCCAGCCCCCTGCTGGTATGACCCGAGTGTGAAAGACCCATGTCATCGATGTCAATAAATTTGTTTAATAATTTACAAAAATCTACTGTGCGCTCTGGAGTCAGGCGTATGAAGCTGATTTTTATAGAGTTTTATTTGGTGGGGATGGCGCGAAATGGTGCATCCGGCGCGTGTTAGCACCAAAATAGTTTATTTTTTTACATTTTTGATGCACGCACAGCCGCGCCCGTGGACCGATGGCCAATGGCGGGAGGGGCAAAACCGGAGGGGATTCGCGGTGTCGGGCAAGCCGCCAGCGTTGCGCCGGGGCCTATCGTTATCCTGGTAGATCGGGTCGGGCGGGTCCAGCCCCTGTGCCAGCGTCTGGCGCCGGCAAGCGGGACGGCGTTGCGCCGTCCCGCAGGATTACGTGCCGCCGCGATCAGGCCAGCAGGCGGATCTTCGGCTCGCGCGTCCATTGCCGGGTCTTGGCGGCGGCAATGAAGCCCTTATTGTCGGCGGCATCGACTACGCCGGCATCCTTGCCCACGTTGCCGGCCTTCAGCAACGGTTGCGCGCCGGCGTCGGCGGCGATCGCCTTCAGATGCACGAACGCATTACTGACGAAGTCCACCGCCGCCGATTCCTTGCTCAACTGCTTGCCTGCCTCGGCCGACAGGATCACGCCCACCGCATCGAAGATGAAGGAAGGGGTGCCGGCCAATTGGCCGTCGGCAGGTAGTTTCTTGCCGTCGCTGAGCTTGGCGCCGCCGAGTTTGGGCGCCACGATCTTGACCGTGGCACCGGCATCCTCGGCAGCCTTGCGCAGCGCTTTGATCGCCGCCGCGTCGGAGCCGTCGTGGACCAGGATGCCAACGCTGCGGCCCTGCAGGGTGTCCTTCATCTTGCCGATCAATTGCAACGCGGGCGAAGGCGGTTGGTCGGTCGGGGTGACCGCTGCGGGGGGAGCTGGCGGCAATGCGTCCAGGCCCAGCCCGTCGGCCACGCGTTCGGCGAGTTTCGGATCGATATGGCGCAAATGGCCGACCACGGCCTCGCGCACGTGCGCGGTCTCGACCTTGGATAGCTCGAACACCAGCGCCGAGGCGATATGCGCCTGCTCCGGCACACTCTGGCTGCGGAAGAACTGGCGGGCCTGGCTGTAGTGGTCGGCAAAGCTCTCGGCGCGGATGCGGCCCTTGACGCCATCATCGGCCGGGGTGGCATCGCTGCGGAAACCGCGCACGGCTTCGCGCGGCGCGTCGGCCTGCAACGAACTGGGATCGTAGGCGACGCGTCCCTTCGGCCTTCCCATCTGCATGTGGCCGTCGCGTTGATGGTTGGCGAACGGGCACTGCGGCGCATTGACTGGGATCTGGTGGAAGTTCGGGCCGCCCAGGCGGCTCAGCTGCGTGTCCAGGTAGGAGAACAGGCGCCCCTGCAACAACGGGTCGTTGCTGAAATCGATGCCGGGCACGATGTTGGCTGGGCAATAGGCAACCTGTTCGGTCTCCGCGAAAAAGTTGTCCGGCCAGCGATCCAGCACCATCCGCCCGACGATCTGTACCGGCACCAATTCTTCCGGGATCAGCTTGGTCGCGTCGAGATGGTCGAACGGGAATTTTTCCGCATCGGCCTCGGTGAACAGCTGTACGCCAAACTCCCATTCCGGGAAGTCGCCGTTCTGGATCGATTCGAACAGGTCGCGGCGATGGAAGTCCGGATCGGCGCCGGCGATCTTGACCGCTTCGTCCCAGACCGTGGATTGCAGTCCGAGCTTGGGCCGCCAATGGAATTTCGCGAACGTGCTCTGGCCGTCCTCGTTGATCAGCCGGAAGCTGTGGATGCCGAAGCCTTCGATCATGCGCAGCGAACGCGGAATCGCGCGGTCGCTCATTGCCCACATGATCATGTGCAGCGACTCGGGCGTGAGCGAGATGAAATCCCAGAACGTATCGTGCGCGCTGGCGGCCTGCGGGAAACCGCGATCAGGCTCCATCTTCACCGAGTGGATCAAATCCGGGAACTTGATCGCATCCTGGATGAAGAACACCGGGATGTTGTTGCCGACCAGATCCCAATTGCCTTCCTTGGTGTAGAACTTGACCGAAAAGCCGCGTACGTCGCGCGGTGTATCGACCGAACCGGCGCCACCGGCAACGGTGGAGAAGCGCGTGAACAACGGCGTCTTCTCGCCAACTTCGGTCAATATCTTGGCGGTCGTGTAGTCCGCCAGCGAATGGGTCAGCTCGAAAAAGCCGTGCGCCGCACTGCCACGTGCATGCACGATGCGCTCGGGAATGCGCTCATGATCGAAGTGCGTGATCTTCTCGCGCAGGATGAAATCTTCCAGCAGGGTCGGTCCGCGCGGCGTGGCGCGCAGCGAATTCTGGTTGTCCGCGATCGGGATGCCCTGGTTGGTGGTCAGCGGCGGATGCGTGCCTCCTTCACTCTGGTGTAGTTCATCGCCAGCGCCGCGCGATTCGGTCGACTTCGGCGCAGTGGCGGTGTTGGTCGAGAGTTTTTTCGAGGTGGAAGAGCTGGGCTTGCGCGGGGACTTGCTGGCGGCCATTGGGAATGTCCTGGTGGCGGGATGCGGGCTATATCCATTGATGCTGGCTTGCATCCCGTGAATGTCCCGTCTAGTCCATGTGTTGCCGATGTGGACTTGCATGCATCCGTTGGATGCCGGGAACCGATCCCGGTAATGGAGCTATGGCGCCGACTGCCGGGCGGCTGGGGCGAAGGCGTTGTCGGTGCGAAGTTCCGTTGTGTTTCCGCAGGATTCCGCGCTCGAGCGGGTGCGGCATGCCGCCGGTGCCGGAGGCGGGCTGTTCATCGAAGGTTTTTAAAAAATAGACCGGTCGTATATTTTGCGTGTAGGATGCGTTCCATGAAGCTGACCAAGAAAGCCGAAGCCACCCGCCAGCACATTCTCGACGCA
>JAATFS010000170.1 GCA_015655035.1 Lysobacterales bacterium
CTTCTGCAGCAGGATCAACTGCGGTTGCAGGGTGAGTTCGTACTTCTGCGCGACGCGGAACAGCTTGACCAGCACTTCGGCCAGCGAGATTTCCGACAGCGGACGCGTGAAATACGGCTCGCAGACCGAACGCGCCGCCGCCTCCAGTTCGTCGATGCGCACCGTGGCCGGCATCCAGCCCGCTTCCACGTGCAGTTCGGCGATGCGGCGATAGTCCTTGTTGAAGATGGCCATGAAGTTCTCGGCCAGGTAGTACTGATCTTCCTGCGACAGCTGGCCCATGATGCCGAAGTCCAGCGCGATGAAGCGCGGGTTGTGGCGCAGCGCCGGATCGCTGTCGACCCAGATGTTGCCAGCATGCGCATCGGCATGGAAGAAGTTGTCGCGGAACACCTGGGTGTAGAACACCCGCACACCCTTGGCGGCGAGGGCCTTGCGGTCGATGCCGGCGGCATCGAGCTTGGCGATGTCGTCCGAAGGAATTCCGTAGACGCGTTCCAGTGTCAGCGCGCGCTCGGCGGTGTGCGACCAGATCACCTCCGGCACGTACAAATCGTCGCTGTGCGCCTGCCAGAAACGCCGCAGCACGCTGGCGTTGGCGCCCTCGCGTTGCAGGTCCAGCTCGGCCGACAAGGTCGCCTCGATCTCGGCCACGACCTCACGCGGGCGGATCTTGTCGGCGCGCGGATGGGTGCGCTCGACCAGCGCAGCGGCCGAGTTCAGCAGCGCGATGTCGGCGTCGATCTGCCGCTCGATCCCCGGACGCAGCACCTTGACCACCACTTCGCGCGCGACGCCGCCGGCATCCGGGGGCAACGTGGCCGCATGCACCTGCGCGATCGAGGCCGATGCCAGCGGCGTGGTATCGAAGTCCAGGAAGGCCTCGCTGACCGGGCGACCGAGCGCCTGCTCGACGATCAGCCGCGCGGCCTCGCCATCGAACGGCTTGACCTGGTCCTGTAGCAGCGCCAGCTCCTGGGCCACGTCCGGCGGCACTAGGTCGCGCCGGGTGGACAGGATCTGCCCGAACTTGACGAAGATCGGGCCCAGGTCCTGCAACGCCAGGCGCAGCCGCGCACCGCGAGACTGCGCCGCGATCGCGGCACTGGCACGCGGCACGAACGGTCTGGCCAGGCGCAGCCAGCGCTCGGCCGAGGTGCCTTCCAGCAGGTCATCCAGACGATAGCGCAGCAGCACGCGGAAGATGCGGCTGGCGCGGACGAATGCCTTCATGCGCGCGCTCCGGGCGTGCCGAGCGGACCCAGCCGGGCGACGCGCGCCGCCAGCCGCTCGACATCGTCGCGCAGCACGTCGACGTCGTCATGGAAGGCCTCCAGCTCGGCCCTGGGCACCACGTCGCGCGACTCTTCGGTGACGTATTCGGCGGCGGTCTGGGCCAGGTCCCGCAGTCCACGACGCGCCTGTTGCAGGGCGTTGCGCACCGCCGTAGCCAATTGCACGCCGACCACTTCGCCAAACACCGCCACGAACGGCTGCTGCCAGTCCGGGTCGAAGCGCGACGCCAGTTGCTGCAACCGGCGCGCCAGTTCGGCATCGCCGGACACCCGCAGCCGGCCGGCCGGCGCGGCGCCGCCACGGCGCGCGTGCGCCAGGAACGGCAACTGCCCGAGCAAGGCGCCCAGCGTGCTGCGCACGGCCAGGTCCGGCTCGTGCCCGGCATCCACCGGACCGACATGCAAGCGGCGCTCGGCCACGCTGATCTGCAAGGCCAGCGCAGGCGCCTCCAGGGTCAGGGCAATCCGTTGGCCCTCCAGCGGCAGCAGCGCATCGCGGGTATCCGGGTCCAGCGCCAGCGCGCGGTTGAGCGCCGCTTCCAGCGCACGGCCGGCCAGCGGCTTGAGGGTATCGAGGGGAGATCCTGGCATCGGCGCATTCTACCGTTGATGCGAATGCGGAATGCGTAACGGCCGGCCAGCGCCCGGGCCGGGCCAACCGCCACCAGGCATCCCTCCCTGCCGCCGCGCGTGCCTCGCGCCCGGCCACGGTGCATCCTATGGTCCCTCGCGAACCGCAGTGGCAGGAGCAACAGCATGCGCAAGATCCGGGTCGGCCTCATCTTCGGCGGCAAGTCGGCCGAGCACGAGGTCTCGTTGCAATCGGCCAGGAACATCGTCAACGCGCTGGACAAGCAGCGATTTGACGTCAGCCTGATCGGCATCGACAAGCAGGGCCAATGGCATGCCAGCGACCTCGACGGGTTCCTGCTCAACGCCGACGACCCGGCGCGGATCGCGCTCCATCGCAGCGGCCGTGGAATCGCGCTGGTACCGGGCAGCGACGCTCAGCCGCTGCGCCCGCTGGCGCCAGCGCAGGCGCTGGACCAGATCGACGTGGTGTTCCCGATCGTGCACGGCACACTGGGCGAGGATGGCTCGCTACAAGGCCTGCTGCGCATGGCCAACCTGCCGTTCGTCGGCTCCGGCGTGCTCGGTTCCGCGGTGGCGATGGACAAGGACGTGGCCAAGCGGCTGCTGCGCGACGCCGGGCTGGAAATCGCGCCGTTCACCTGTTTCACCCACGCCACCGCTGGCCGGGCCGACTTCGCTGCGCTGGTCGAGCGCTTCGGCCTGCCACTGTTCGTGAAGCCGGCCAACCAGGGCTCGTCGGTCGGTGTGAGCAAGGTGCACGATGCGGCGGAGTTCGCCGCCGCGTTGCAATTGGCGCTGTCCTACGATCACAAGGCCTTGGTGGAAGCGGCCATCGCCGGCCGCGAAATCGAATGCGCGGTACTCGGCAACGAGCAGCCGCAGGCCAGTATCTGCGGCGAAGTGGTGGTGCATGACGCGTTCTATTCCTACGACACCAAGTACATCAGCGAGGACGGCGCCGAGGTAGTGGTCCCGGCCGCGATCGACGCGCAGACGCAGCAGCGCATCCAGGACGTGGCGTTGCGCGCCTACCGCGCACTGGAATGTGCCGGACTGGCGCGCGTGGACGTTTTCCTGACCGCCGACGAGCGGATCATCGTCAACGAGATCAACACGCTGCCCGGCTTCACCCGCATCAGCATGTATCCCAAGCTATGGGAAGCCAGTGGCCTCAGCTATCGCGAGTTGATCACGCGGCTGATCGAACTGGCGCTGGAACGCCATGCCGGTGATGGCGCATTACGCAGCGCCGTCGGATCGCCGGGATGAGCACGCAACCCGATTCGCCGCGCGTGATCGATGTCGCCGATCACGCCGCATTGCTCGCGCTCAACAATGCGCACGCCATCGAGTTGTCGTGGCTGGACGCCGACGCGTTCGCGCGCCTGCTTGGCCAGGCGATGCATGCCCGCACCTGCGGCCACCACGATGCCCTGCTGATCGCGCTCGATCAGGATGCGCAGTACGCAAACCCCAACTTCGCATGGCTGGCGCAGCGCTATCGAGGCTTCCTCTACATCGACCGGGTGGTGGTGGCCGCGCATGCACGCGGTCGCGGATTGGCCGGCATGCTGTACCGCGACCTGATCGACACCGCTCGCCGGCTTGGCCATCAGCGGCTGGTCTGCGAGATCAATCGCGATCCGCCCAATCCCGCA
>JAATFS010000060.1 GCA_015655035.1 Lysobacterales bacterium
GGCGACGCATCGATCCCGGCGGCGGCGCAGCGACTGCGGATCCCGGCCGACCGCTATCTGCCAATCGATGCCGAGCTCATTCCCACGGGCGAGGTGGCCAGCGTGGACGTCACGCCGTTCGATTTTCGGCAATCGTCGTCGTTACGCGAACAAATCGACCCGGCATACCCACAGATCGCGCTCGGCCATGGCTATGACCATTGCCTGGTGCTGGCCGACGCTGCCGACTGCAGCGCCGAACTGTATTCCCCGCATAGCGGCGTGGCGATGCGCATCACCAGCGATGCTCCGGCGGTGCAGCTATATGGCGGGCAGGGATTGGCGAAGGGTCGTCCGCAACTCGGCGACGGGCTATGCCTGGAACCGCAGGGTTACCCCGACGCGCCGAACCAGCCGCACTTCCCCGACTGCATCCTGCGCCCCGGCCAGGATTACCGCCGCCACATCGTCTATCGCTTCGCCGTGGCCGGTACCGCAGCGGCTTGGGAACAGGTGCAGGTAGCACTGGATCGCACGGCGCCGCTCAGCTGAAGCGGCAGGCTCAGCCGCCGCTGCGCACGCCCAGCACCAGCTCGATCACGAACTTGCTGCCAAAGAACGCCAGCAGTAGTAGTGCCATGGCGGTCAGCGTCCAGTGCACCGCCTTGATCCCGCGCCAGCCATAGCGCCAGCGTCCTACCAACAGCGCCCCGAACACGACCCACGACAGGATGCTCAGCACGGTCTTGTGCAGCAGCTTCTGCGCCAGGAAGTCCTCGACGAACAGCAGCCCGGTGAGCAAGGTCAGGGTCAACAGCACGAAGCCGACCGTGATCGTGCGGAACAGCAAGGTCTCCAGCTCGGTGAGCGGCGGCAGCGCACGCAGCCAGCTGTGGACGTCGCGCCGGCGCAACGCACGCTCCTGCAATCCCAGCATCACCGCCAGCAATGCCGAGATCCCCAGCGTCGCATAGGCCAGCAGCGCCAGCCAGGCGTGCAGCTCCAGCCGCCAGCCCAGCGCGGTGCTGGGTTCGTGGCCGTAGCCGTGATAGGCCACCAGCAGTAGCGCGGCCAACGGGAACACCACCACCCCGAGCGCGGCCATCTTGTCGCGCGCGCCGACCACGGCGGTCAGCCCGGCCATGCCCAGTCCGACCAGCGACAGCGCCGCGAAGAAGTGCATGTCCGGCCCGCCGGCGGTGCGCAGCGCCACCAGCACGTGGTAGCCGGCGTGCAGGGCCACGGCCGCCAGCGCCGGCAGCAGCCAGCCGCGCTGGGTCTGGTTGCCATCGCGCATCACCGCCCGGGTCAGCAGGACGGTGGCGAGCAGGTACAGTGCAATGGCGATGAGAACGATTGTCATCGTTCAAGTTTCGCATACCGAGGGGCCTGGCCACAGCGGCGTGCGCGTTTGTGACGCGCTCAGGGGCTCGGGGCGCTGTCCCGCTATAATCGGCCCCCCGTTTCCTCTTCGCGGTCGTCTGCGCATGTTCGAGTCACTTACCCAACGTCTCTCCGGCACCATGGAGCGCCTGCGCGGTCGCGGTCGCCTGACCGAAGAGAACATCCGCGAAGCCACCCGCGAGGTGCGCATCGCGCTGCTGGAGGCCGACGTCGCCCTGCCGGTGGTGCAGGCGCTGATCGAGCGGATCAAGGTGCGCGCGGTCGGCCAGGAAGTGCTGAAGTCGCTGACCCCGGGCCAGGCCCTGATCAAGGTCGTGCGCGACGAGCTGACCACGGTGATGGGCGCGGCCGCCACCGACCTCAATCTCAACGTGCCGGCCCCGGCGATCATCCTGATGGCCGGCCTGCAGGGCGCGGGCAAGACCACCACGCTGGGCAAGCTCGCCAAGCACCTGAAGGAAAAGCGCAAGAAGAAGGTGATGGTGGTCAGCGCCGACGTCTACCGTCCGGCCGCGATCGAGCAGCTCAAGACCCTGGCCGAGCAGGTCGGGGTGCACTTCTTCCCGTCGCAGGCCTCGCAGCAACCGGTCGACATCGTGCGCGCGGCGATCGATGACGCCCGCAAGTCGTTCATCGACGTGCTGCTGGTCGATACCGCCGGCCGCCTCGCCATCGACGAGGCGATGATGGCCGAGATCAAGGCGCTGCACGCTGCGGTCAATCCCACCGAGACCCTGTTCGTGGTCGATGCGATGACCGGCCAGGATGCCGCCAACACCGCCAAGGCGTTCGGCGAGGCGTTGCCGCTGACCGGCGTGGTGCTGACCAAGACCGATGGCGACGCCCGTGGCGGTGCCGCGCTGTCGGTACGCTACATCACCGGTCGGCCGATCAAGTTCGTCGGCACCGGCGAGAAGCCCGAAGGCCTGGACGTGTTCCACCCGGACCGCGTCGCCAGCCGCATCCTCGATATGGGCGACGTGCTGTCGCTGGTGGAGCAGGTCGAGCAGAGCGTGGACCAGGAAAAGGCCGCCAAGCTTGCGGCCAAGGTCGCCAAGGGCAAGAAGTTCGACCTCAACGACATGAAGGAACAGCTCGAGCAGATGCAGAACATGGGCGGCATCGGCGGCCTGATGGACAAGCTGCCGGGCATGGGCAAGATCCCGGACAACCTAAAGCAGCAGGTCACCGGCAAGGAAGTGCCACGGATGATCGCCATCATCAGCTCGATGACCAAGAAGGAGCGGCGCAACCCGGCGCTGCTCAACGGCTCGCGCCGCGCACGTATTGCCCGTGGCTCCGGCACCCAGCCCGCCGATGTCAACAAGCTGATGAAGCAGTACCAGCAGATGGAAAAGATGATGAGCAAGCTCGCAGGCGGCGGCATGAAGGGCCTGATGCGCAACATGAAGGGCATGATGGGCGCCATGGGCGGCCGCGGCGGCATGCCGCCGTTCCGCTGAGGCTTCCTGCTCCCGCTTGTGGGAGCAGGTGCCCGAAGAGCGGATGATGGCAGCCCCACGACCGACCAATTCGGGCCAGGCGTTAACATGCCGCCAGCGCCATCGTGGCGCGTAGACATACAGGGATACGCCATGCGCGGCTGCCCGATACACGCAAATAATCTGCAATGAACCAGACCATCCGCCAACGCGTCGACCGGTTCTGCCGGCAGTTCGGTACGCGCACGCCTATCCTGCTCGCGCCGATGGCCGGCGCCTGCCCGGTCGGCCTGTCGATCGCAGCGGCCAACGCCGGCAGCATGGGCGCCATGGGCGCGGTGCTGTCGCAACCTGCGGACATCGTGGCCTGGATGGAGCAGTTTCGCAGCCAGAGCAGCGGGCCGGCGCAGGTGAA